>NZ_JBSGTS010000032.1:0-64619 GCF_053607525.1 Kribbella sp. NPDC055110 | reverse complement strand
ACGCCTGGCCTGGCGCACCCCTACCGAAGCCCTCGACAAACTACTATCCGACCAAGCAAATCCACCCGGTGTTGCAACCACCGCATGAATCCGCCGGGGTTCTCCGTTGGTGTTAGAGGGGAGAACCCCCAACGCGAGGGGATATCCACTCTTGTGCACGGCGGGTTCGGGCGCGGCCTGACCTTCGCCGAACTTGTCACCAGCGAGGGCGTCGGGCACTGGATCCACAGACACGCCCAGGCGCCACGGAAGAAGCCCCGGGCGCCTGGTCGGGCGGTCCGGGGCTTCTCGGGGTGCTGTGTGACTACTTTGCGACGACTCGCAGGCTGATTTCTGCTTCGCCGTCGCCGGTGGAGCGGGTGACGACGCCGGCCGAGCGGAGGGCGGCCAGGTCCTTGTCGTTGGAGAACCGGTCGCTGACGGAGCCGGCCGCCTCGAAGTCGACGTACCCGATCATCACCGCGCCCTTGGTGTCGGGGAGCGCCTGCTTGAAGTTCTCCGTCTGGCCGAGGTTGCCGCCCTTCAGCACCTGCTCGGCGTAGTCCTTGCTGGTCGAGACGACGAGGGTGTCGCCGTCCTTCGCGGTCTCGATCGGGATGTTCGCCGACGAACGCTCGCGGAGCAGCGTGGTCAGCTTCTGCACCACGGGCTCGGCCTTCGCCGGGTCGGTCTCCATCCGGGCCGCGATCTTCGGGCCGTCGGCGGTGTCCTTGTCGATCGAGACCGACAGGTTCTTGCCGGCCAGGCTCTTCAGGTCGTCCGGCAGCTTCAGGCCAGTCTCCTGGGTGATCTCGTCGATCATCGGCTGCAGGTTCTCGCCGCCCGCCTTCTGCACCTGCGCCCAGGCGGTGTCGATCAGGTTCTCGCCACCGGAGATCGCGATCGCGCCGGCCGTACTGTCCGGCAGCTTGGTGACCAGGTCGCCGGCGTCGGCAGCACCAACCTTGACGCTCTTGTCGCCGTGCGCGATGCCCTTCAGCTCGACGTACGACGCATCGAACCGCAGCGCCACCGCCGCGGAGGCGTCATCGAGACCGGACAGCTGACCTGAGTCGACCTTCCCGCTGATCGAGGCCAGCCCCTTGGCGTCCGCCCAGCCCGAGATGAAGCCCTGCTCGCCGAGCTTGTCCATGTCCGCGCTGAACTTGGCGTTCTTGCTCAGCGGGTTGTCCTTCGCCGTCGCGATCGCCGAGTCGACGGTCGCCTGGTCCTCGGACAGCAGCATGTAGCCGTTGCTGAACGCGCGACCGGGCTTCTTGTCCTCGTTCGCGAGCAGCTTGTCCATGCCCTTGGTCGCGGCGTCCTCGTCGCTGACCTGGACCGCGACCACCGGAATCGGGGCGTCCTTGCCCTCGGCCGGCGGCAGTGCGGCGAAACCGGCGCGGTCACCCAGCCACGGCTTGATGTCCTTGGCGTAGTCGACCTCGGCGAGGTCGCCGCCGGCGGACTTCTTGATCTGCTCGAACAGCTTCTGCTTCAGGTCGTCCTGGTCACTGGTGAGGCCGAGGTTGTCCTTCACGGACGGGAACTTCATCATGAACCGGAGCGCCGCGACCTTCTGGCCGGCGGACGGATTCAGGTCCACGCGGACGTAACCGACCGCGGTGCCCGGCAGGACGTCGGCCGGCTGCTTACCGCCGCCACCGAGCTTGCCGTAGGCAAAGATTCCGCCGCCCGCGACCACCAGCACCATCGCCAGTGCGGCGACGATCGGGATCAGCTTGCCGCGCTTCTTCTTCGGCTCCGGCTGCCACTGCTGCGGGCCGCCGTACCCGGGACCCTGCGGCGGCTGCCCACCGACATGCATCTGCTCGTACGACGCCTGACCCGGCTGACCCGGCTGGCCCTGCTGTCCATAGCCACCCTGACCGTACGGCGCACCGCCGTACTGCCCGCCCTGCTGAGGCTGAGGCGCACCGTGCTGCGGGCCCTGGGGACCTTGAGGACCGCCGTACTGCGGGCCGCCCTGCTGCGGTGCACCGTGAGGGCCACCCTGCTGCGGGCCGCCGTACTGCTGGCCGTACTGCTGGCCCTGCTGCGGGTGCTGCTGTGGGTAGCCCTGCTGACCCGGCTGCGGGCCCTGCTGGCCAGGCTGACCCTGCTGGGGCCAGAGGTTCTGCCCTTGCGGGTTCTGCCGTTGCGGCGGGCCGTACTGCGGCTGCTGACCACCGGCACCTGGGTACGTGGGTGGTTGGTTCTGGTCGGACATATGCTCCCTCGCTGGCTCCGGTGGCCTCACCGCCGGACCTACAAAGGCTAGTGGAGCGGCGGTCCAGGGTCGGACGCAGCAGGTTGCGAAGTGGTTGCAACCGGGTCCGCGCGCCAGGTCGTAGCCGCGATGATCGCGCAGGCGAGCGCGGCGCCGACCAGCCAGGACGCCGCCGGAGTCCAGGTGTGCAGCTCCAGTGGGGCCGCGACCAGATCACCCGGGCGAGCGGCCCGCAGCCGCGGGTCGAGCGGGTCGTGCCCGAGCAGCATGCCGACACCCCATGACACGCCGGAGCCAAGGCACGCGCCGAGCGTGACGATCGCGACCGACCACGGACCGTAGTTACGCAGCCACCAGAACAACGCGCCGCCGAGCACTACCGCAGTCACGAACCCGATCGCCGTGAATGTCCCGTCCGGCCCGAAGATCCGGGTCATCTGCTCCTCGCCCAGCGAGCCACCCTGCGCGTCCACCGTGTACTTCGCCAACGGCGAGAACTGCTGCCACGCCCACCCGGCCACCACCCCCGCGACCAGGAACACCACCACAGTCACCAGAACCGCCTTGGCCCACGGCAACCGCGGCTCCTCGACGACCGGCGCACCGAACGGGTTGTACGACGGCGATGCCACATACGGCGACTGGGACGACTCCGGCTGACTCACGACGCCAGTGTGACGCATCGGTTCCACCATCGATCAGCTGGCCAGGCAGGAGGGGCCTAGGAGGGCTTTCAGGTCGGCCATCAGGGATGAGGTGGGGGTTACGCGGAAGCGGTCGCCGATGCGCATGACGGTGGTTTTCTGGCGGGCCTGGAGGCGGAGGTGGACCTCGGTCATGCCGGGGTGGGACGTGAGGATGTCCTTCAGTTGGTCGACGACCGGTGGGGTGCAGCGGTTGACCGGCATCGTCAGGACCACCGGGCCGGTCGGGCCCTCGGTGAGGTCGGGGACGACGACCTCGTCGCCGCTCAGTTCGAGGCGGTCCTCGCGGCGGCGTACCCGGCCCTTCATCAGGATGATCGCGTCGTTGGTGAGCAGGTGGGCGTGCAACTGGTACGCCGAGGAGAACATCATCACCTCGATCGAACCTTCGAGGTCCTCGATGGTGACGATCGCGTAGATGTCGCCGCGCTTGTTCACCTTCCGCTGGACCCCGGTCACCAGGCCGCCGATCGTCACCCGGCTGCCGTCCGGCCGCTCCTCGTCGGCGAGCAGCTGACCGATCGTGCAGTCGCTGCCGTTGGTGAGCACGTGCTCGACGCCGAACAGCGGGTGGTCCGACACGTACAGCCCCAGCATGTCGCGCTCGTGCGCCAGCTTGGTGGCCTTGTCCCACTCCTCGATCTCGGGGACCGTCACGGTCAGGCGGCTGTTGCCCTCGCCTTCGTCCGCGTCGTCGTCGCCCATCGAGAACAGGTCGAACTGCCCGTGCGCCTCGTTCCGCTTCAGGTCGATGGCCTCGTCGACGGCCTGCTCGTGCACCGCGACGATCGCCCGCCGGGCGTGGCTCATCGAGTCGAACGAGCCGGCCTTGGCCAGCGACTCGATCACGCGCTTGTTGCAGACCGGCAGCGGCACCTTGTCGATGAAGTCGACGAAGTCGGTGAACCGGCCCTTCTCCTCGCGGGCCGCGACGATCTCGGCGACCACGTTCACGCCGACGTTGCGGATCGCGGACAGGCCGAAGCGGATGTCGGTGCCGACCGGGGTGAAGTTCGAGTCCGACTCGTTGACGTCCGGCGGCAGCACCTTGATGCCCATCCGGCGGCACTCGTTCAGGTAGATGGCCATCTTGTCCTTGTCGTCCTTCACGGACGTCAGGACGGCGGCCATGTACTCCGCCGGGTAGTTCGCCTTCATGTACGCGGTCCAGTACGAGACCAGCCCGTACGCCGCGGAGTGCGCCTTGTTGAACGCGTAGTCGGAGAACGGCAGCAGGACGTCCCACAGCGCCTTGACCGATGCGTCGGAGAACCCGTTCGCCTTCATGCCCTCCGCGAAGCCGACGTACTCCGCGTCCAGCACCTCGCGCTTCTTCTTGCCCATCGCCCGGCGGAGCAGGTCCGCCTTGCCGAGCGTGTAGCCGGCCAGGCGCTGGGCTATCTCCATCACCTGCTCCTGGTACACGATCAGGCCGTAGGTGACGCCGAGGACCGGCTCCAGCGCGACCGCCAGCTCGTCGTGCGGGTAGCTGATCTCCTGCTGCCCGTTCTTGCGGAGCGCGTAGTTGGTGTGGCTGTTCGCACCCATCGGGCCCGGCCGGTAGAGCGCCGTACTCGCGGAGATGTCCTCGAAGTTGTCCGGCTTCATCAGCCGCAGCAGCGCCCGCATCGGCCCGCCGTCGAACTGGAAGACACCGAGCGTGTCACCCCGCGCCAGCAGGTCGTACGTCGGTTTGTCGTCGAGGTCCTTGCTCAGCTTGTCGAGGTCGACCGTGATCCCGTGCGCGGCCTCGATGTTCTTGACCGCGTCGTCCATGATCGTCAGGTTCCGCAGGCCCAGGAAGTCCATCTTGACCAGGCCGAGCGTCTCGCAGCTCGGGTAGTCGAACTGGGTGATGATCTGGCCGTCCTGCTCGCGGCGCATGATCGGGACCAGCTCGATCAGCGGCTCGCTGGACATGATCACGCCGGCCGCGTGCACACCCCACTGGCGCTTCAGGTTCTCCAGGCCGCGGGCGGTGTCGACGATCTTGCGGACGTCCTGGTCGCCCTCGTACAGCTGGCGGAACTCGCCGGCCTCGGAGTACCGCTTGTGTTGCGGGTCGAAGATCCCGGCCAGCGGGACGTCCTTGCCCATCACGGCCGGCGGCATCGCCTTGGTGATCCGGTCGCCCATCGCGAACGGGTAGTCCAGCACCCGGCCGGCGTCCTTGATCGCCTGCTTGGCCTTGATGGTGCCGTAGGTGACGATCATCGCGACCCGGTCGTCGCCGTACTTCTCGGTGACGTACCGGATCACCTCGGGGCGGCGGCGGTCGTCGAAGTCGATGTCGAAGTCGGGCATCGACATCCGCTCCGGGTTCAGGAAGCGCTCGAAGAACAGACCGTGCAGCAGCGGGTCGAGGTCGGTGATCTTCATCGCGTACGCACACATCGAACCGGCGCCGGAACCACGGCCCGGGCCGACCCGGATGCCGTTGGCCTTCGCCCAGTTGATGAAGTCGGCGACGACCAGGAAGTACCCGGCGTACCCCTTCGAGACGATGACCTCGATCTCGTAGTCGGTCCGCTTCCGGACGTCGTCCGGGATGCCCTCCGGATACCGGTAGTGCAGGCCGGTCTCCACCTCGGAGACGAACCACGATTCCTCGTTGTGGCCGTCGGGGCACGGGAACCGCGGCATGAACCGGCCCTCGCCCTCGGTGAAGCTCACGTCGCACTGCTCGGCGATCAGCAGCGTGTTGTCACACGCCTCCGGGAAGTCCTTCCAGACCTCGCGCATCTCGGCCGCGGTCTTGACGTAGAACTCGTTCGCGTCGAACTTGAACCGGTTCGGGTCGGTCATCGTCGAGCCGGACTGCACGCACAGCAGCGCGGCGTGCGCCTGCGAGTCCTCGGGCTTGGTGTAGTGCAGGTCGTTGGTCGCGACCAGCGGCAGGCCGAGCTCCTTGGCCAGCTTCAGCAGGTCGCCTTGGATGTTCCGCTCGATGCCGAGGCCGTGGTCCATCAGCTCGCAGTAGTAGTTCTCCCGGCCGAAGATGTCGCGGAACTCCGCGGCGGCCTCGATCGCCTCCTTGTACTGCCCCAGCCGGAGCCGGGTCTGCACCTCGCCGGACGGGCAGCCGGTGGTCGCGATCAGACCCTGGCCGTACGTGTTCAGCAGCTCGCGGTCCATCCGGGGCTTGAAGTAGTAGCCCTCGAGGCTGGCCAGCGAGCTCATCTTGAACAGGTTGTGCATGCCGGAGGTGTTCTTCGCCAGCAGCGTCATGTGGGTGTAGGCACCCGAGCCGGAGACGTCGTCACGGCCGGCGTTCGCGTCGCCCCACTTGACCCGCTTCCGCTCCGAGCGGTGGGTGTGCGGCGTCAGGTACGCCTCGACGCCGATGATCGGCTTGACGTCGTACCTCTTCGCGGTCTTCCAGAACTCGTAGGCGCCGAACACGTACCCGTGGTCCGTGGTCGCCATCGCCGGCATGCCCATCTCCTGGGCGGTCTTGAACAACTCGTCGATCCGCGCCGCACCGTCCAGCATCGAGTACTCCGTGTGCACGTGGAGATGCACAAAACTGTCGCTGGACGCCATATCGACGCAGACCTCCCAGGGCGCGATTCAGGTGGACCAGCACAGCCTATGCGGGCCCGGGGACAGTTCTGAATCGGCTCACCGGCGTGGGCCGACCGCGCCCGCTATCCGGTCGTGGATCAGACCACGAGCACACCAGTTCAGGCACGGAGCCCGACGGCGGGGCCGGGACAGAGCGGCGGGCCTGACGCGGAGCGGAGGGGCTCAAGGCGCCAGGTCCACCAGACGGCTGCCTGGGCGGAGGGACCAGGCGCCATGGTCGCGGAGGGGGGCACCGCGACCACGTTGTGGCACACACAACGATCTGTCCAGCATTACGCCGGCCGCCGACGGCGCGCATCGGGACTCTCACGGATCTGCGTACGGATTCTGTGTACGGATATGGACACATCCCGCTAGGTAGCGGGATGGTCGGCGATCCAGCGGGCGATCTGGCTGCGGGAGGTGAAGCCGAGCTTGCCGAGGATGTGTTCGACATGGGTCTCGGCCGTGCGCCGGGAGACGGTCAGCCGGGCGGCGATCTCCCGGTTGCTCAGGCCCTCGCCGATCAGGACGGCGACCTCGTGCTCGCGCGGCGTCAGCCGGTGTCCCGTCCGGCGCGTTCCACGCTGATCGCGTCCGTCCTCCGCACCCAGCGCGAGCGCGACGGTCTGTTCGAACGTGTACGCCGCTCCGCGCGCGAACGCGGCGCCGAACGCGGGCGCACCGATCGCTGCCCGGATCCGCTCCCCGGTCAGGTCGTCGAGGCGGCTGTACGGCGTCGTCTCCTTGACGACGACCCCGCTGCGCCACACCGCCCGCGACGCACCCATCAACCGCGCGGCCCACTCGTCCGGCGACGCCGACCCGGCGCACCAGGACAGGGCCTGGACGCAGAAGCCGATCCCGGTCCGGTCGTTCAGCGGCCGCAACGACCTGATCGCGTCGCGGAAAGATCGGGTCGCCGACTCGAACTGGTCATGGTCGCGCGACTGCACGATGCCGACCGCCCAGAGCGCGTACGCCGTCGACCGGACGGCGCCCCGCGACTCGGCCAGTGCGTACGCCTGGTGACTGAAGTCCTCGACCCTGGCGTCCTCCAGGAAGAAGGTTGCCAACGACAACAGATGGAGGCAGTTGAACTCACCGTGCAGGTCCCCGGCCGCGCGGAATCCGGCGAGCGCCCGCTCCAGTTCGCCGATGGCGGCGTCCAGCCGGCCCTCGTAGATCATCCCGTGTCCCGACACCTCGGCCACCCCGGCCCGCAGGCGACCGTCGTCGTACCGTTCGGCGAGTTCCGCGCATTCTGCCAACCAGCTTGCGAACAGCTCCGCCTCGCCGAGGAACATCGCGAGCTGGCAGCCCGCCCACAGGCCGAACGCGCGGCTCCGCGTCGGCTCCGGCGCGGCGTCGATCGCGCGGACGAGATAGCGCAGGCCCTCGCGGAGGAGGCCTGCGAACCAGAAGGTCCAGATCGGCGCCGCGAGCTCCAGCGCGACCGGTTCCTCGCCCGGCTCTGCCAGGCAGAACTCGATGGCCTTCCGCAGGTTGTGGTGCTCACGCCGCGTCCGCAGGAACAAGTCGCCCTGCTGCGGACCGAACGAGTCGGTCGCCCACTGGGCCGTCAGCGCCCGGTAGTAGTCGCGGTGCCGGAACTGGTACGCACGGGTCTGATCGCCCAGCCGCGTCGCGCCGAACTGGGAGATCGTCACGAGCATGTCGTATCCGGCGACCACCGGGGAGGCCGCCGCGGTGCGCGTGATGATCGACTTGTTCATCAGACCGGCGACCAGGCCGAGCACGTCCTCGCGTTCGATGCCGTCACCCGCGCAGACCGCCTCGGCGCCGTCCAGGTCGAACCCACCGGAGAAGACCGACAGGCGCTCCCAGAGCAGCCGCTCGGCCGGAGAGCACAGGTCGTAGCTCCAGCCGATCGCTGCCTCCAGCGCCTGCGGGTGTGACGGATCCAGCTGACGGCCGCCCAGCAGCAGCTGGACGCGGTCCGCGAGTCGCTCGAGGATCTGCGGCAACGACAACGTGCGCATCCAGACCGCCGCGAGCTCGAGCGCGAGCGGCACGCCGTCCAGCTGGCGGCAGACCGCGATCACCTCGGCCCGGTTGGACTCGTCGATGCCGAACTCGGGCACCACGGCCCGGACCCGATCGGTGAAGAGCGCCAGGGCGTCGTACTGATCCGCGTGCGCCGACTGCACCTCGGGCGGAGGCGTCGGCAACGGCACCACCGTGAGGATCTGCTCGCCCTCGACTCCGAGGATGTGCCGGCTGGTGGCCAGGATCCGGAGCCGCGGTGCGGCCGCCAGCAACTTGCTCACCAGTACGGCGCACGCCTCCGCCACGCGCTCACAGTTGTCGAGCACCACGAGCAGGTGTTTGTCCTCGAGGAACTCCGTGAGGTCCGCGTCGGGGTTGGCCGACACCTGGATCAGCTCGAGCGCCTCGGCCAGGGTGTGGCCGAGCAGGTCCGGGTCCCGCAACGCGTCCAGTTCGACGAACCAGACCCCGTCGTCGAAGGTACGTCGTACCTCTGCGGCCATCCGCACCGCCAGCCGGGTCTTGCCGACCCCCGCGACCCCGGTCAGCGTCAGCAGACGGCTGCTCGACAACAGCCGTCTCGTCTCCGCCAGCTCACGCCGGCGCCCGACGAAGCTCGTCACCTCAGCCGGCAATCGCCCATGCCCCGCCCGGGCGCGCTGAGACCCCTCCATACCCTCAGAGTAGGCCGAGAACTCAGTCGTCCAGCAGGTCGAGCGCATGGTCCAGGTCGTCGGGGTACTTCGAGGTGAACTCGACGTACTCGCCCGTGCCGGGGTGGGTGAAGCCGAGCCGCATCGCGTGCAGCCACTGGCGGGTGAGGCCGAGGCGTTCGGCGAGGACCGGGTCGGCGCCGTACGTCAGGTCGCCGCAGCACGGGTGCCCGATCGCGGACATGTGCACGCGGATCTGGTGGGTCCGGCCGGTCTCGAGGGTGATCTCCAGGAGGGTCCCGTACCGGAACGCCTCGAGGGTCTCGTAGTGCGTGATGCTCGGCTTGCCGCCGGCCACCACGCCGAACTTGTAGTCGTGGCAATCATTTGCTATTGGCAACTTAATTGCAACAAAGTGCAACTCGCCGGAAACTCATTGACCACGCCCCGCGGTCAACATACGCTCTCATGTGTCACTCGGTGATGGGCGCCCATCGTTTCATCCACATCACGGAGGTGTCGTTCATGGGATATGGAGAATGGGGTGCCGTTGTCAAGTCACCGACATCGGACGCCGATTCCACCAAGGAACACCTGATCGATCGGTCTGCGGCTCTGACGGTGGCCGCGGCTGAGCACTCGGAGATGACCCGACTGTTCAGCTCATTCACCACCGGCGCGAAGGCCCGCCTGCGTAGCAGGTTCTCGCCGGCCGGATCGGCTCGCTAAGGAACGACCGCGGGCGGGCCGCTAGCCGGCCCGCCCGCGCACCCGTTGCATCGCCCACAGCTGGCAGCGCTCGGGCTACCGGCATGACTCAACGGAGGTGGACCAGTGCGAGTGGCGCACAGTAGAGCACAGGCAGAACGATCGGCGGACCTGGAAGTGGCCGTCCGACACGGCTACGCGGAGGCGGCCCGGCTGGGGTTGCGGTTCACGCCGCAGTTCATCACATCCGACCAGTTCGGCGTAACGTTCCTCGACGTCCATGATCCCGACGGGAACCAAGTCTGCACCGGGGCTGGAAAAGGTGTCGGCATGCAGTGCGAGGCCAGCGCCCTCTTCGAGGCGCTGGAGCATTTCCAGCTTGCCACCGCGACTCGATACGAAACCGATTCGCTGCAATTGATGCCCGCGTCAGATATGGTGAGACAGAAAGCCTTGGCCCAAGAGCATCATCTTCATCGACTTGCACAGGACTGCAGCGATTCGCTGCTTGCTTGCGTCCGATTCGAAGAAATTCGTGGCGATGCGGAGATGTGGTATCCGGCGGTATTCGCGAACCCGGCCTTCTCCGAGCGGCCCTCGGCGGGCGACGCCCAGGATAAGTACTGGGCGTACGTGAAGTACGCGAGCACCACGGGATCAGCCAGCGGTATGGCCCTCGAAGACGCACTGCTGCATGGGCTGCTGGAGTGCTTCGAGCGTGACGCGATCTCACTTGCTCTCCTGAGCCTCGCCACCGGCCAGGCACCCACGGACCGCAACTCTCCCGCCGTGTCGATTGCAGTCGTCCGCCCAGAGTCGTTACCCGAGGACCTCGCCACGCTCAGACGGCAGATCACGGAGCTGGACGGCGCAGATCCGCTACTGCTCCGGCTCACCACGGATCTCGGCGTTCCGACCTACTTCGCGGTTTCCGGAGGTACCGACCGGGTCGGCAAGTTCGGCGGCGGCAGCTCCCTCTCGTCACATTATGCGGCCGAGCGGGCGCTTAGTGAGCTGTTGCAGATCCTGTACATCACCGAGTGGAAAGACCTGCAACCTTCGCGTCTGGAACGCGGCGAGATCTTCGCTCCGTGGCCGGTCCTGGACCGGATCTACCACCTCGATCTTCCGTTCGACGAACTGCCGACCGTTCCGCTGGACGCCGAGCATCACGATCACGAGGCTGCGGTCGGCACTTCGTCGGAGCAGCTCCTGCAGTTGGCGAGCGTACTTCACCGATCAGGTCTGACGGCGTACCACCGCGAATGGACCGGTTCGGTCCAGGGCATTGTCGTCACGACAGTCGTTGTGCCAGGCCTCGAGCGGTTCATGTGTCCGGTGATGCTCGGCGCACTGGCGATGCCCATGGCCCGCGGTGTCGAGCTGCTGGAGTCTGCGCATGTCTAGCGCGACGCCTGACATCACCACTCGGGCAGGAACCGCGGCAAGGGTCGAGGATTTCTTCCGAGATGGATACTGCGTTGTGAAACGTGCTGTCACGGGCGACCGGCTCGCCCAGGTAGCCGAGGCTTTCAACCGCTTCTTCGATGCCAAACAGCACAGGGCCAGAACGACAGGCTCTGGCATGGCGAATCATGGGGAGCACCGATGGAACGGACTGCTCCCGTCCACGACGGACTTCCTCGCCGCTGATCTGATCGCCGCCGCGCCGGTCCTGGCAGTGTTGGACGGCATCCGCGATCGTATCGGCGACCAGCGGCATTGGGCCCTCCGGCTTGCCGGGTCGGACATCTGCCTGCCCGGTTCCGCCGATCAGCTCCCGCACCGGGACGTGGGCACCTTCGACCTCACCTGCAACCTCTACCTCACGGAGGTCGGTGAAGAGTCGGGACCGACCGAAGTCTGGCCAGGAACTCACCAACCCGTATCAGTTCACTCCGCCACGCTGGACCCCGATGCCTTTCTCCGTGACGTTCCGCTCTCATTCGACGAATGGGTCCGGCTGGCGGCGGAGCGGGATTCGCGACGATTGACTGTTCCACCCGGCACTGTCGTGATCCGGGACCAGCGGATGATCCATCGCGGTACGGCGAACCGGTCGGAACAGATCCGGCCGATGCTCAGCTTCAACTACTCCTTGATCGATGACGTCTCCCCGATCGCGTACCGGTCCGTCGCCGGCGCAGCGCTCTCGATCACCAGCGCGATGCGACGCCGAGCAATGCAGCTGTCGTCAGCGAGACAGGAGTCCGGTGCCGCACTCTTTGCCGCCGCCGATGTCGCAAGCATCGAATTTCTCAGGGTCGCCGCGACCGATCGGCTGGCCAAGCGACGCTTGCCGATCGATGTGTGGGACCAACTCTCGCTCGAGGCCCGGGACTTGCTTCGACTGGCAGCGCCGGGTCAGGATGCCCGCCAATACATTGCTCAGCGTTCACTGAGGGCAACGATTGGCGGGATGCGTGATGCACTCGCGATGATCGCGACGATCCGGCGACCGCCCAGCTGATGCGGAGTCGGATCAGTACTGTCTGGATCGTCGTTCCGCTCAATTACGGGCACGTGGTGCCGACCACAAATCTGGCGTCCAAACTGGAGGCCAGCGGCGCCATCGTGCGGTATGTGCTGGTCGACTTCGCCAGCACGGTCACGACGGTTTTTCCCGCTGTACGGCTGCTCGAGCATCTCGATCTCGATTTCCAAGTCGTAGTCCTGCCCTTGCCGTCAGCGCGGTCTACAGAGGAGTGGGCCCAGCAGATGACCACGGTCTGGGCCAGGCTGGGCGATACCATCGCGGCCAGCCACCGGCCGGCGATCCTGTACGACAGATATGTACCGCAGGCGGCCCTGCTCGCCAAATTGCTCCACATCCCGGCAGGTACGTTGTGCACAGACCTGCCCAACCGGCTCGATCTCCATGTGCCGCCGGTCAACTCGAGCATTGTTCCGGGAAGGAGCTTTTCATCAGCTCGGCTGCTACTCGCATGGTCGGCGCTCTTGTACGCGAGCCGACGGCAAGCGCGAACAGCGTCGACCCGCCTCTCCGTTCAACACGCGTTCGTCACCTCGCTGTCGCAGCTGGCGGGCAAGTACGGCGTCCAGCTCGCCCGTCCACCAGCACCGGTCAGCTTGCCGCCGTATCCGCTCCCCCGTCCGCCGGACGCCGACGAGTTCGTCTTCACCAGCACGGCATTCGACTTCCGCCGTACCCGGCTTCGCGGTATCCATCGGCTGGGCCTGCTGATCGACAGTCGGCGTCCCCCGGTTGACTTCGCCTGGGAGAAGCTCGATCCCGGACGAAAGCTGGTGTACTGCGCCTTCGGCACCGAACGCCTCGAGGGAGGCACTCACGACCACGCGTTCGACGTCGTCGCACAAGCCTCAGCAGAGTTGCCGGACCATCAGGTAGTTCTGGCAACAGGGAGTTCCACGGTCCCCCGCGAACTGCCCGAGAACGTCATTCACTGTCCAGAGGCACCACAGCTCCCGCTGATTCAGCGGGCCGCGCTGGTGATCTCGCACGGTGGGTTCAATACCGTGAAGGAGGCTGCGGCAGCGGGCGTGCCCTCCCTTGTCCTGTCAGTATCCGGCCCAGTGACCGACGCTGGTCGCAGCGGCGCTCTGGTCGAGTACCTCGGGCTGGGGAAAGTCCTCCCAGGGTCACTGCTTCGGGCCGCAGCTGTAGTCGATGCGATCCGGGGGGTCCCTAAGCTTTCGTCTGCTTGTCGCGCGTTCGCGCGGGCAGAGAGACTTGTGACTGGCCCAGACCCCGCCGTGACTGTCCTCTCGCGGATGCGCTGACTACTCGAACACCCGGCGCAACCGGCCGCGATACGACGGCGGTGTCATCATCTCGCGGAACTGGTCGGCGCCTCCGACCGGCCACTGCGCTGCCAGCGCCTTCACGGCCGGGTCCTCGAGCCGGTCACGCAACGCTGCCGGGAAGTCTCCCCACAGGACCTTGAACGGCCGGTCCCACATTTGGACGATCTCGGTTGCTACCGGGTCGGTGACACCCAGCCCATGGTGCATCTCCGACAGCTTCTCGTAGACCGGCAGCAGCGCGTTCTCCCGGTCCTGCCAGCTCGTCGTCCGGAGCACCTCCGAAAGCAGCGGCCTTAGCTGCGGGCCACAGGTCAGGCGAGAGAACGCCGTACCCAGCCATTTCGAGTACGGCGTGTACCGACGCTCCATCAGGAAGCAGAGACGCATCACATCCAGCACGATCCGGGAACCAATCACCGCCGAGCCGAGCTCGTCGCCGACCGAGCCGGCCCGCCCGACCAGGTTCGCCTCAGGATGGATACGCCACCAGCCGGCCATCAGCAGGTACAACCACAGGTCGTGGGGGTAGTAGGCAAACCGTTGGCGGAGTGCCTCCAAGCCAACCTCGTCGTGATAGACCTCACCCGCTGTCAGCATCAGTAGCCGCTGCTCCGAGAAGGTGATCCAGTCCTCCATCTCGATGTCGCGCTCGACGTCGAAATCGAGATTCCGCCGAACATAATCGCGCAAGGAGTGAACCTCGTGCGCCGTCGGCCGATCGCCAAAGGTCGTCGGCAGGCTCTTGCTCAGCGCGTCGTCGAGGGCCGCGCCATAGGCGTCGTGGTCCTCGACGTCGAGAAAGAGCACCACGCGGGCTTCGCAGTTGTGGTCGGTCGACATCTCGTCATCGAAACCGAGCACCTCTGAACCGCGTCCGATCAGCGCTGCGCTGTGCCGAAGATCGGCAAAGTCAGATGCCAGGATCGGCCGGACTGCCTGATCGTAGAAACGACGACTCAGGTCCAGACCGGAAACATATGTAGACACCTGCGCAAACTCCTTCGCTGGGTTGGACTTAGTGGGGCGGATCAGCGTGTCACTGGGTGTCGACCAGGAGGTCGAGCGCGTGGTCCAGGTCGTCGGGGTACTTCGAGGTGAACTCGACGTACTCGCCCGTGCCGGGGTGGGTGAAGCCGAGGCGCATCGCGTGCAGCCACTGGCGGGTGAGGCCCAGGCGTTCGGCGAGGACCGGGTCGGCGCCGTACGTCAGGTCGCCGCAGCACGGGTGCCCGATCGCGGACATGTGCACGCGGATCTGGTGCGTGCGGCCGGTCTCCAGGGTGATCTCCAGGAGGGTGCCGTACCGGAACGCCTCGAGGGTCTCGTAGTGCGTGATGCTCGGCTTGCCGCCGGCCACCACGCCGAACTTGTAGTCGTGGTTCGGGTGCCGGTCGATCGGCGCGTCGACCGTACCGGTGAACGGGTCGGGGTGGCCCTGCACGAGCGCGTGGTAGATCTTCTTGACCGTGCGCTCCTTGAAGGCGCGCTTCAAGACGGTGTAGGCGTACTCCGTCTTCGCGACCACCATCAACCCGGACGTCCCGACGTCCAGCCGGTGCACGATGCCCTTGCGCTCGGCGGCGCCGCTCGTGGAGATGTTGAAACCCGCGCCGGCCAGGTGCCCGATCACGGTCGGGCCGGTCCACCCGGGCGACGGGTGCGCGGCGACGCCGACCGGCTTGTCCACGACGACGATCTCGTCGTCGTCGTACACGATCCGCAGGTTGTCGACGGTCTCCGGTACGACGGTCACCTCGGACGGCGGCGCCGGCAGCTCGACGTCGAGCAGTACGCCGGCCGCGACCCGGGACGACTTGGGCGCCGTGGCCCCGTCGACCTGGACCAGGCCGGACTCGATCAGCTCGGCGGCCTTCGTCCGGGACACGCCGAAGAGACGGGACAGCGCCGCGTCGAGCCGCTCCCCCGCGAGACCGTCCGGCACCATGACGGTCCGAGATGTCCCAGATGTCACTGGCGGTGCTCCCGGGTCCCGTCGAGCCTGATCCCGCGCAGCGTCTGGATCACCAGCAGTACGGCGGCCGACGTCACGGCCATGTCCGCGACGTTGAAGATCGCCCAGTGCGGGGTCTGCAGGAAGTCGACCACGTGCCCGTGGAACGGCGACGGCTCGCGGAAGATCCGGTCCAGGATGTTCCCGACCGCACCGCCGAACAGCAGCCCGAACGCGACCGCCCAGCCCGCCGAACCGAGCTTGCGGGACAGGTAGACCACGCCGAGCGCCACGGCGATCTGGATCGCGCTGATGTACGGCGTGTAGCCGGCGCCGAGACTGAATGCGGCGCCGGAGTTCCGGATCAGGTTGAACTTGAGCAGCGAACCGATCACGTTCACCGGCTCCCCCGGCGTCAGATGCGCCAAAGCAATCGCCTTGGTCACCTGGTCCAGGAGCAGGATCACCAGCCCGACCCCACCGAACACCACAGTCCATTTCCACGACCGCACGCCGGCCTCGCCGCTGTTGGCGGCGACATCGGCCGACGGAGAAGGAGCGGAGGAGGTCCCCGCATCTTCCCCGAGAGGGCCCGTGGACGACGGAGAACCGGCCGATGGGTTATCGGCCGGTTCGGGGGTGTCTGCGTCCTCCACCTGGTGGGACGAGGCGGGGTCGTTCAGCGGCGTTCCTGACGTTCTTTGCATGAGACGCACAGTGTCGCACGCGGGAACGCCTGGAGCCGACCCTTGCCGATCGCGTTGCCGCAGTTGTCGCAGACGCCGTACGTGCCGTCGTCGATCCGGGTCAGCGCGAACTCGATCTGGTTCAGCATGTCCCGGGCGTTGTTGGCCAGCGTCAGCTCGTGGTACCGCTCGAGCGTGGTGGAGCCGACGTCCGCCTGGTCGTTGCCGGCGCCGTCGCTGCCGTCGCGGAACAGGCCCGCGATCTCCTGCTCGGCGTCCTTGATCTCCTGCGTGAGGTGCTCGACCTCACCCTCCAGCTCGGCGCGCAACTCGGCCAGCTCGGCAGCGGTCCACGGGTCCTCGCCCGGCTTCACCTTGAAGGTCTCGGCCGTGTGTGCAGCGGACTTCGCCGGCGCCGTCGCCGGGGTCCTGTTCTCGTTCGTCTTCATGGCCACCCTCTTCGTCGGAGCTTGCTTGGCAGGGGTCTTAGCCGCTGTGCTTTTCTTGGCCGCGGTGGTCGGTGACGACTTCTTCACCGCGGTGGTCTTCTTGGCCGGCGAGGTCTTCGCCGTACCGTTGCGAGCCGTCGTCTTCTGAACCGGTTCGGACTGCCGGCCGGCGGCGCTCTTCTTGGCCGTCTTCTTGGCCGTGGCAGAACGTTGGGGGGCGGAATTCTTCCGTGCCGATGTAGCCATGGTCAGCTACCCCCTGCCTTCCGTCGGAGACTGAAGCGGACTGGTCGCAAGACAGTAGGCCACGCGAACACCGCGTGCCAGCCCGACGCGCAGACCGTGGACATACGGTAGTCGGTTCTTCAAGTCCGCTCGATGTTCTGCGCGTCACAACCGCATTGCGGACGTCACTGTCCGTAACAGTCGCAGGTCAACCGAGCAGTTGCTCGAGCCGCGACCGGATGTCGTTCGCCTCCCCCTCGACCTCGACCAGCTTGTCCTTGCTGGTCGCACCACGTACCAACGTCACCGCGGAGCGCCGTACGCCGAACTCCGCCGCGACCGCCGTCAGGACAGCCTTCGTCGCCTGTCCTTCTACCGCACGGGCTGCCACCGCGACCACCAGCGCCGGCCCCGACGGACCGTCGTACCGGCCGCCGACCGCCGTCCTGGAAGCCCCAGGCTTCACCCGCACGAGAATTCTCATACCCGAATTCTCGCAACACCATTGATTAACGATTCGTAGTCACCTGGTACGACGCCGTACACTCGTGACTGCGAACCGCAAGGCAATGATGGGGCCATCACCCCGGAGCCGCCGGAAGAACAGTCCGTAGGGACCTATTAGAACCGGCAGCGTGTCGTTAAGGAAGTGGGCAACTCGCAGAGAGTTGCCAAGGAGGGTGGTACCGCGCGGTAGCCAGGCGACAGGCCCGGCACTTCGTCCCTCGTCCAGTAGCAGGACGTGACGAAGGACGCACAAAGATGGCCGGAAACACTCCGTGGCGGCAGGTTCCCGCCCAGGTCGACCTCCCCGCGCTCGAGCGGGAGGTGCTGACGCTCTGGGACGAGCACGACACCTTCGCCAAGAGCCTCGAACAGTCGGTCGGCGGTCAGCCGTGGACGTTCTACGAGGGCCCGCCGACTGCGAACGGCATGCCCGGCACGCACCACATCGAGGCCCGCGTCTTCAAGGACGTGTTCCCGCGCTACCGGACCATGAAGGGGTTCTGGGTCGAGCGGAAGGCCGGCTGGGACTGCCACGGCCTCCCGGTCGAGGTCGCGGTCGAGAAGGAGCTCGGCTTCAACGGCAAGGCCGACATCGAGGCGTACGGCGTCGCGGAGTTCAACGCCAAGTGCCGTGAGTCCGTGCTGCGGCACGTCGACGCGTTCAACGAGCTCACCACCCGGATGGGCTACTGGGTCGACCTCGAGCACCCGTACAAGACGATGGACCCGGAGTACGTGCAGTCGGTCTGGTGGTCGCTCAAGCAGATCCACGACAAGGGCCTGCTGGTCGAGGACTACCGGATCACGCCGTACTGCCCGCGCTGTGGCACCGGCCTGTCCGACCACGAGCTCGCCCAGGGGTACGAGACCGTCATCGACCCGTCGGTCTACGTCCGCTTCCCGCTGACCTCGGGTCCGCTGGCCGGCCAGGCGTCGCTGCTGGTCTGGACGACGACCCCGTGGACACTCGTTTCGAACACTGCGGTCGCCGTACACCCCGACGTCGAGTACGTCGTCGCCACCGACGGCACCGAGTCGCTCGTGGTCGCCAAGCCGCTGCTGGACCGGCTCGGCGAGGGCTGGACGGTCACCGGTCAGTACGGCGGTCGCGAGATGGAGCGGTGGACGTACGAGCGGCCGTTCGAGCTCGTACCGTTCGACGAGCCGGCGCACTACGTCGTACTCGCGGAGTACGTCACCACCGAGGACGGCACCGGTCTGGTGCACCAGTCCCCCGCTTTCGGTGCCGACGACCTCGCGGTGGCCCGTGCGTACAACCTGCCGGTGGTGAAGCCGGTGGACGCGAGCGGTCACTTCGACGCCGACGTACCGCTGGTCGGCGGGCAGTTCTTCAAGAAGTCCGACGAGACGCTGGTCAAGGACCTGAAGGACCGCGGCCTGCTGTTCAAGCACGTGCCGTACGAGCACCCGTACCCGCACTGCTGGCGCTGCCACACGCCGGTCATGTACTACGCGCTCCCGTCCTGGTACATCCGCACCACCCAGGTGAAGGACGCCCTGCTCCGCGAGAACGGGAACACCAACTGGTACCCGGACTCGGTCAAGTGGGGCCGGTACGGCGACTGGCTGCGCAACAACATCGACTGGGCCGTCTCCCGCTCCCGCTACTGGGGTACGCCGCTGCCGATCTGGCGCTGCGGCGAAGACCACCAGGTGTGCGTCGGATCGCTGGCGGAGCTCGGTGAACTGGCCGGCCGCGACCTGAGCGCGACCGACCCGCACCGTCCGTACGTCGACGACATCACCTTCGACTGCCCTCAGTGCGGTCAGGAGGCACGCCGCGTGCCCGAGGTGATCGACGCCTGGTACGACTCAGGCTCGATGCCGTTCGCGCAATGGGGCTATCCGTGGGCGGAGGGGTCGAAGGAGAAGTTCGAGCAGACCTACCCGGCCGACTTCATCGCCGAGGCGATCGACCAGACGCGTGGCTGGTTCTACACGCTGATGGCGATCGGCACGCTGGTCTTCGACGAGTCGTCGTACCGCAACGTCGTCTGCCTCGGGCACATCCTCGCCGAGGACGGCCGGAAGATGTCCAAGCACCTGGGCAACATCCTGGAGCCGATCCCGCTGATGGACGACCACAGCGCGGACGCGGTGCGCTGGTTCATGGCCGCGTCCGGGTCGCCGTGGAAGGCGCGCGGCATCGGGCCGAACGTGCTGAACGAGATCGTCCGGAAGGTGCTGCTCACCTACTGGAACACGGTCGCGTTCCACGCCCTATACGCGCGACTGGCCGACTGGTCGCCCGCCGACGCACCCGCGGTCGCGGAGCGTTCGGTGCTGGACCGCTGGCTGGTCAGCGAGACGCACCGGCTGGTCCGCGACACCGACGAGGCGTACGCCGCGTTCGACACGCAGCGGCTCGGTCTGCTGATCAACTCGTTCGTCGACGTGCTCTCGAACTGGTACGTCCGCCGCTCCCGCCGCCGCTTCTGGTCCGGTGACGCGAGCGCGCTGGCCACCCTGCACGAGACGCTCGAGGTCCTCACCCGCGTGATGGCGCCGCTGACGCCGTTCGTCACCGAGCGGGTCTGGCAGGACGTGTTCCGCCCGGTCTCGTCCGGCCTGCCCGAATCGGTGCACCTGACAAGCTTCCCGACGTACGACGAGACGCTCATCGACGACGTACTGGCGCAGCATGTGTCGATGGCGCGCCGGGTCGTGGAGCTCGGCCGGTCGGCCCGTGCCGAGGCGAAGGTGAAGACGCGGCAGCCGCTGGCCCGCGCGCTGGTCGGGTCGGCTGCGATCGCGGACCTGTCCCCCGAGCTGCTGCAGGAGATCGCCGACGAGCTCAACGTGGGCACGGTCGCGCCGCTGTCCTCGGCGGGTGCGGATCTGGTCGAGTTCTCCGCGAAGGGCAACTTCCGGGAGCTCGGCAAGCGGTTCGCCAAGCAGACCCCGGTGGTCGCGGCGGCGATCGCTGCTGCCGACGCGGGCGCGCTGGCCGCCGCGTTGAAGGAGTCGGGTACGGCGACCGTCGTGGTCGACGGCGAGGACGTCCAGGTCGGCGAGGCCGAAGTCCTGGTGTCCGAGCGGCCGAAGGAAGGCTGGTCGGTGGTCAACGAGCAGGGCGAGACCGTTGCCCTCGACCTCGAGGTCACGCCGGAGCTCAAGCAGGCCGGGCTGGCCCGTGAGGTGGTCCGCACCCTGCAGGAGGCCCGGAAGAACGCCGGCCTCGAGGTCTCGGACCGGATCAAGGTCTGGCTGACCTCGACCGACACCGAGCTGACCGATGCCCTCGGCAAGCACGCCGACGAGATCGCCCGCGAGGTCCTCGCCGTCGAACTCAGCCAGTCCGCCCCCTCGGAGGCGGACGTTGTCACCGGCACCGAAGAGGATCTGCAACTCACCTACTGGCTGACCAAGGCCTGACCCAGGCAGCCGAACGGCGCGGGCCCGCAACAAAGGGGGCTCGCGCCGAAGGTTGTTCCTGTCCGGAACTGACTACCTGTCACCAGGACAGGACCCTCAGTCAAAGGTGTCCAGACATGGCGAAGAGGCGGTGCCGCCGGAAAGCACCGCCCCTTCGGTTACGTCTCTTTAGACGCCGTGACCGTGCGCCTGCGCACGCGCCTCCGGCCGGAAGCCGTTGCGCGGGCTGAGCGTGTCGTCGCCGTTGCCGAGCGCCTTCAGCTGCTCGGTGAAGTACGTCTTCAGGCGGCTGCGGTACTCACGCTCGTAAGCGTGCAGGTCGTCGATCGTGCGCTCGAGCTGACCCTTCTGCTTCTCCAGCGTGCCGAGCATCTGCGCGCGGCGCTCGGCGATCTCGCCGTCGAGCTTCTCGGCGCGGGCGCGGGCCTCACCGGTCATCCGGTCGGCCTTGCCGCGCGCCTCGTTCTCCAGGCGCTCCGCCTTGGCGCGGGCCTCGCCGATGATCTTGTCGGCGGTGTCCTTCGCCTCCTGGACCAGGTCGTCGGAGTGCTTGGTGGCCATCTCCAGCAGCCGCACCGCGGAGCTGGAGGCGTCACCCACCGTGCCGGCCGCCGCAGCCGCGGTCGGAGCCGCCACCACCGGGGGCTTCTCCTCGGGCTTCTCGACCACGACCGGGGGCTTCGGCTGCTGCACGACTGGCGGCAGCGCGGCGGTCTGGTCGACCGGTCGCTGCTGGTCAGCACCAGCGCGCTGAGCCGCCGCGAGCTTGGCCCGCAGCTCCTCGTTCTCGGCGAGAAGTCGCTCGAGCTCGGCTTCCACCTCGTCGAGGAAGGAATCGACCTCTGTGACGTCGTAGCCCTCCCGTAGTCGGACGGGCGTGAACTGCTTCGAGCGGACGTCATCCGGCGTCAGCGGCATCTTTCACCTCGTTTGTCTGTGTCTTGGCGGAGTCCCCGTGGCCCTCGCCTTGGCGACTCAGTAGATCACGTTATCGCTTCGTTGTCTTATGACGGAATCCGGGCTCTACCTACCCCGTCTTCACGGTCTTCACCCTTACAACGATCGAAGGGCCGTCGAGTTGATGGCCATCGCGACCGAGACCATGACGAACAGCATCAGCATGGACAGGTCGATCCGGATTCCGCCGGCCCCGATCGGGGGCAGGATCCGCCGCAGCGGCTTCAGGAACGGATCGGTGATCGAGTAGATCAACTCGAAGAACAGCAGCAACGGCCCCTTGGGGTGCCATTGCGGAGCGAACATGACGATCAGACTGAGTACGAACCGCGCCACCAGCACCAGGAAGAAGGCGAGCAGTACCCAGTAGAGAACGATGAGGACGAGCGCAAGAGCATCCATGTCGTCAACGAGTGTAGAAGACGGCGAAAGCGCCGGCCTCAGCTCTGGTTGTAGAACCCGTCCGCAGCGATCTTTTCCTTCTCCTCGGCGGCCACTGTGACGTTCGGCGGGCAGACCAGGAACACCTTGGTCGTGATCCGCTCGATCGAGCCCCGGCAGCAGAAGATCAGGCCGGCCGCGAAGTCCACCAGCCGCTTGGCGTCGGAGTGGTCCATCTCGGTCAGGTTCATGATGACGGGCGTGCCGTCGCGGAAGTGCTCACCGATGACGCGCGCCTCGTTGTAGCTACGCGGGTGCACGGTGGTGATGCGGGCCAACTCGGTAACCTCCGGGGACGACGCGACTCCGCGCCGGTCTGGGAACTTGCTGACCGTGGCGCCGCTCTGGTCCTGACGGTCCTCGCGGCCCTGGAACTGGGGCTCGGTGCGAGGCTCGCGGCTCTCCCGGCCGGCGGGTACCGGCTCGGTCTCGTGGGAGTCCCCGTCGACGGCGTCTTCCTCGTACTCGTAGTCGTCGTCGTACTCGTCGTCGTACCGCGCGTTGTAGCGCTCCCCGTCCTCGACCAAGCCGAGGTACACACCCATCTTGCGCAGTGCGCCGCTCATGGCCCTCCAGCACCTCGATCCGGTTCGACGACTACCCGACAACACAGTGAGCAGGAAGCAAAACCCGCTCGATGTCGACACTAACCCAGCAGGGAGCGCGTACCGAGTAATGCACGCCCGAGCCGCACGTGTGTCGCACCGTGCTTGATCGCGGCCTCCAGGTCGCCGGTCATCCCGGCCGAGATCCAGTCGGCGCCGGGATGTTCGGAGCGTAGTCGCGACGCTACCTCGTGCAGTCCGGCGAAGGCTTCCTCCGGGTCCGAACCGAGCGGAGCGACGGCCATCACTCCCCCGAGTTCGAGCGCGTCGGCCGTCGCGATCTCCGCGGCCAGTTCCGGTACGTCGGCGGGCGCGACACCGCCCCGGCTCGCGCCGGTCGCCGCGTCCGCGGACCCGTACGCCGCGAGGCTCACCTGGATCAGGCAGCGCAACGTCTTCTCCTCGGCGACCGCGGTCTTGGACAACGCCTCGACGAGTGCCGACCGGTCGACGGAGTGCACAACTGATGCGTACCGGGCGATCGAACGGGACTTCTTCGACTGCAACTGGCCGACGAAGTGCCAGCGCAGGTCCGGGCACTCGGGGGCCTTCGACTTGAGCTCCTGCTCGCGGTTCTCCCCGACGTCGCGGATCCCGAGGCCTGCAAGCGCCCGTACGTCGCTGACTGGGAAGGTTTTGGTGATCGCCACGAGGGTGACCTCGTCCCGGGCTCTCCCGGCCGCCTGACAGGCCTTCTCGATCCGTTCCTGCACCTGTTCCAGATTCGCGCGGAGCTCGTCGGCGCGTGTGGTCACGGTGCGACCAGCTTGATCAGTCCGGCCATCCGCCCGCTCTCGGGACCTTCGCGGCGGTACGAGTACAGGTTCTCGGACTCGATCGTGCAGGCCGTCGCGTCGACCACCTCGACACCGAGCTCGGCCAGTTGTGCCTTCACACCGGCGGCTACGTCGATCGCGGGCGTCCCCCAAGTCGTCTCGGAGTACGACGCCGGCACCCGCTCCGCGACCTCGGCCCGCATCTCGTCGGGGACCTCGTAGCACTTCCCGCACGCATACGGTCCGAGTACGGCGGTGATCGTCGACGCGCCGAGTTCCCGCATCGCGTCGACGGTCGCCGGGACGATGCCGACGTACATGCCCTTGCGTCCGGAGTGCGCGGCGCCGATCACGCCGTCGCCGGACAGCAGCACCGGCAGACAATCGGCCGCGCGAACCGCGAGCACCACATCCGATCGCGTCGTCACGAGACCGTCGGCCTTCGGCATCGGCCGGGTGGGAAGCTCGTCGTCCGCCCGTACGACGTGAACGTCACGGCCGTGCACCTGGCTGACCCGCACCACGTTCTCCACGGGCACCCCGAACTCGGCCGCGATCAGCCCGAAGTTCGCGATCACCCCGTCGACATCCGGACCCGACGCGCTCCCGAGGTTGAACTCGCCGTACGGCGGCCGGCTGGCGCCCCCGAACCGATCGGTAAAAGCGAAGCGAACACCCCGGCGAACCTCGTCAAACCCGAACACCCCCAAACCCTACCGGCCCCTCCCACACCTCCCACACAACTTTGAGAAGCCACCAACCGTTTCTCCATCCGGAGAATGGTTGGTGGCTTCTCAAAGTTGGTTTCGCGGTGCGGTGCGGTGCGGCGGCGCAGCGCGTGCGGGGGTTACTTGAGGAAGTCGGGGATGTCTAGGTCTTCCTCGGGTTCGGGTTTCTTCGGTTTGACCGGCTGGCTCGGCTGCGCAGGGGTGGTGGCGTTGCTGGGGCCGTTGGTGGGCCAGGAGTGCTGGGTCGACGGGGAGGCCGGGGTGTGCGGAGCCGGCTGGGCCGACTGCTGGCCGGACTGCACGGTGCGGACGCCGTCACCTGCCTGCGGGCGGGCGGAATTCGTCGTCCCCGGGCCGGGCCGCGACTCGGTCGGTGCGGGCACCGGCACCGGCACCGTGTCGTTGGTCGGCATCGGCGGGGTGGTCGGCGTGGCGTTGGACGGAGAGTTGCCGGCCGGCGGTTGCGCGAACGTCTGAGCGTTCGGCGCCTGGTTCGGCTGCTGGTTCGGCGCGGGCTGCTGCTGAGGAGCGGGCTGCGCGGGCGGCTGAGCCGTGCCCGGCTGGCCGAACTGCTGGCCTGCAGGGGGTGTCGTGGCGCCGGACATCGGGGCCGAATAGCTCTGCGAAGCCGGGCGCGACGACTGCGGCCGGGCCTGGTTCATCGCCTGTTCGCGGCGTTTCGGCATCCCGCCGTCGAACCCGGCCGCGATCACCGTGACCCGCACCTCGTCGCCGAGGGCGTCGTCGATGACCGCGCCGAAGATGATGTTCGCGTCCGAGTGCGCGGACTCCGAGACCAGTTGGGCCGCCTCGTTGATCTCGAACAGGCCGAGATCGGATCCGCCGGCGATCGACAGCAGGACGCCGTGCGCACCCTCGATACTTGCCTCCAGCAACGGCGAGGAGATGGCCGCCTCGGCGGCCGCGACCGCGCGGTCCTCGCCGCGCGACGAGCCGATGCCCATCAGCGCCGAGCCGGCGTTCGACATGACCGCCTTGACGTCGGCGAAGTCCACGTTGATCAGGCCGGGCGTGGTGATCAGGTCGGTGATACCGGAAACACCCTGCAGCAGCACCTGGTCGGCCTGCTTGAACGCGTCCAGCACGGACACGGCGCGGTCGGAGATGGTGAGCAGCCGATCGTTCGGGATGACGATCAGCGTGTCGACCTCTTCGCGGAGCGCCGCGATGCCGTCCTCGGCCTGGGTCGCGCGCCGTTTGCCCTCGAACGAGAACGGCCGGGTCACCACGCCGATGGTCAGCGCGCCGAGCGAGCGGGCGATCCGGGAGACCACGGGCGCGCCGCCGGTCCCGGTGCCGCCGCCCTCGCCGGCGGTGACGAAGACCATGTCGGCGCCCTTCAGCGCCTCCTCGATCTCCTCGGAGTGGTCCTCGGCGGCCTTCTGGCCGATCGCCGGGTTCGCGCCGGCGCCGAGGCCGCGGGTCTCCTCCCGGCCGATGTCGAGTTTGACGTCCGCGTCGCTCATCAACAGCGCTTGCGCGTCGGTGTTGATGGCGATGAACTCAACGCCCTTCAGACCGTGCTCGATCATCCGGTTGACAGCGTTCACGCCGCCCCCGCCGATACCGACGACCTTGATGAGTGCCAGGTAGTTCTGCGGTGCCGCCACGTCCGCGCCTCTCGCCTCGTTGCTTTCCCGTTGTCCAGCGAAAAGACTGAACCTCAAGTACATGCTTAGACTTATGTCAACTTTAGATTACGCCGCACGATACGGGACGCTTCCAGCCAAAATCCACGCGCCTCGCCGCGCATCGCAGATGTGACCTGTCAACGCTTTTCGCCTTTGGTGACAGGGAGATCGGGCGCGGAGACGTCGTACACCCTCGCCTGCCGCTTCATCAGCACGCTGAGTACCTCGGCCTTGCGCTCGCTGTCATCGGAACTACCCCAAACGACCTTGACCCCGGAGCTGAGGTTGAGGGTGATCGAGTCCGGCGACGCCGCCGAGATCGTCCCCACCTGCGCCCGCAGCGTGTCCGGAAGGGCCGCCGACACCGTCACCACCGAGTGGATCGTGACGTCGCGCCGGACCCCGGTCACCTTCGCCTCCGGCAGTCCGGCCGGCCGGTCCGGCACCGTGCGGTACGTCGTACCGGTCGCGTCCACCAACTCGTACCGCGAGCCGTCGGTGACCACCACGACCGGGACCCGTTCGGTGACGACGATCACGATCTTGCGCGGCCACGCCCGCGTCACCTGCGCGTCCGCCACCGCCGGAATCGTCCGCACCCGGTCCGCGATCGACCGCAGGTCGACCTTCGCCAGCGGCGTGCCCGTCGGCGCGGCCGCGACCTGCTCGATCGTTGCCACCGGCACCGTGTCGGCACCGCTGATCCGGACCCCGGAGACCGCGAACGCGGAGGAGAAGTAGAACAGCCAGACGACCAGACCGGCCAGCACGACCAGTCCGCCGCCGATGGCCCAGGGCAACCAGCTCCGCCACCGCACCAGCCGTTGCCGGCGCGCGAACTTCTGCTGTGCCCGAGCCAGATCGACGCTCTGGCTCATTCAACGAACCCCACCCTTTTACTCCACCACAGGTACCGGCGTTGCCTCGGAAGGCTCGCGGGCTGATTCACGAGCACTGGCGCGTTCGGCCAGCAAACCAACGACTTCCGGCCCGATCAGGGTCACGTCACCCGCGCCCAGCGTCACGACCAGGTCGCCCGGCCGGGCGAGGTCCGCGACCACCTGCGGTACGGCGGACCACGACGGCTCGAACCGCACCTGCTCGGGCTTCAGCGGCACGTGGTTGGCGATCAGGGCTCCGGTGACACCGGGCTCCGGGTCCTCGCGGGCCGCGAAGATGTCCATCACCACGACCTCGTCGGCCAGCGCCAGCGACTCGGAGAACTCGGTGGCGAAGATCCGGGTCCGGCTGAACAGGTGCGGCTGGAAGCACGCGATCACACGCCCCTCCCCCGCCACCTGGCGCGCCGCGGTCAGGTCGACGGCGAGCTCGGTCGGGTGGTGCGCGTACGAGTCGAAGACCCGCACGCCGTCCTCGAGACCCTTGAACTCGAACCGGCGACCGGTGCCGGTGAACGACGCCAGCCCCTCGGCCAGGTCGGCCGCGGAGAACCCGAGCCCGAGCCCGACGGTCAGTGCCGCCGACGCGTTCAGCGCGTTGTGCTTGCCCGCCTGCTGCAGCTGCACGATCGGCAGCTTGCGCCCGCGGTACACCGGTACGAAGGACTGGACTGCCCCGGTCGCGGTGATCTCGGTGACGTGCAGGTCCGCGTCCTCGGCCTCGCCGTACGTCCGGACGTCGATCCCGCGGTCCCGCGCGTACGACGCCAGCGCGCGAGCACCCGCGTCGTCCTGGCAGATCACCATGAACCCGCCCGGCAGGACCCGCGCGCAGAACTCCTCGAACGCCTTCCGGTAGCTGGCCTCGTCGCCGTAGTTGTCCAGGTGGTCCGGCTCGACCGATGTGACGATCGACACCTCGGGCGCGTAGGTCAGGAACGACTTGTCCGACTCGTCCGCCTCAGCGACGAACAGGTCGCCGGTGCCGTCGTGGGCGTTCGACCCGGACTCGTTCAGGTTGCCGCCGATCGCGTACGACGGGTCGGCGCCGCAGTGCTGCAGCGCGACGGTCAGCATCGACGTCGTCGTCGTCTTGCCGTGGGTGCCGGCGACCGCAATCGTCCGGCGGCCGACCATCACCGAGGCGAGCGCGGCGGCCCGGGGCAGGATCGGGATCCCGGCCGCGCGGGCGGCGACCACCTCGGGGTTGGTCTCGCGGATCGCGGTCGACACCACCACGGTGTCGACGTCCTTCACGTGCTCGGCGGCGTGGCCGACCCAGCAGGTCGCGCCGAGCGCCCGGAGCGCGGCGAGCACCTTGCCGTCCTTGGCGTCCGAGCCGGACACCTCGATCCCGCGGGACGCCATGATCCGGGCGATCCCGGACATTCCGGCGCCGCCGATGCCGACGAAGTGCACCCTGCCCAGCTTCTCGGCCGGCAGCAGCGTGTCAGGTGCGGTGACGATCACGACGCAGACCTCACCACATCGAGAATGATCCGCGCCAATCGGTCGTCGGCGTCGGTCCGGATCACACCGGTCGCAGCTGTGGACATGGCTGTCAGACGCTCGCGGTCGAGCAGAAGTTGCGGCACGTTCGCGCGCACCCAGTCCACGCTCAACTCGGCGTTGTCGATCAGCACACCTCCCCCTACGTCCACCACCGGCTTCGCGTTCAGCCTTTGCTCACCGTTACCGATCGGGAGCGGAACGTAGATCGCGGGCAGGCCGACACCGGACACCTCGGTGACCGTGTTCGCGCCCGAGCGGCAGACCACCAGGTCCGCGGCGGCGTACGCGAGGTCCATCCGGTCGACGTAGTTCAGTACGGCGTACGGGAGCGGACCGGTCTGCGGCACCTCGAGGGTGTTCTTCGGGCCGATCGCGTGCAGCACCTGGATGCCCGCCGCCTGCAGGTCCGCGGCGGCGCCCGAGACCGACTTGTTGATCCGCTGTGCGCCCTGCGACCCGCCGGTCACGAACAGTGTCGGGGCGTCCGGGTCGAGGCCGAAGAACTGGCGGGCCTCGGCGCGCAGCGCGGCCCGGTCCAGCGTCGAGATCGCCCGCCGGATCGGCAGCCCGACGTACTCGGCGTGCGGCAGGTCAGTGCCCGGGAACGACGTCTTCACGTGCTCGGTGCAGTACCGGGCGGCGAACTTGTTCGCGATCCCCGGCACGGCGTTGCCCTCGTGCACCACGATCGGGGTCTTCCGCCGCCAGGCGGCGACGTACGCGGGGGTGGAGACGTAGCCGCCGAAGCCGACGAGGACGTCCGCCTTCGCCTCGTCCAGCACCTTCCGGGCCGCGCTCACCGAGGACAGCATCTTGCCCGGTACGGCGAACAGGGCGGGCGTGGGCTTGCGCGGCAGCGGCACCGGCGGGATCAGCTCCAGCCGGTACCCGGCCTCGGGGATCACGCGCGTCTCGAGGCCGCGCTCGGTCCCGAGGGCGATGATCTCGATCGTCGGGTCGATCCGGCGCAGGGCGTCTGCGGTGGCGATCAGGGGTGAGGTGTGGCCGGCGCTACCGCCACCGGCCAGAACGATGCTGGGCAAGGCTTCCAACGCTCCCGCGGTTTCATGTGAACTACATACGTCGCGAAGGCAACCAGCCGAAACGAGGTCGCCGGGTTTCTTTCAGGGCGGCCTGCGCGCCGGGCTCGGCCTTCGCGAAGGACAGCAGCATGCCGATCGCGATCAGCGTCGGCAGCAGTGCGGAACCACCGTACGACAAAAGCGGGAGCGGGATACCCACGATGGGTAGCAGTCCGATCACGGCGCCGAGGTTGACCAGCGTCTGCGCCATGATCCAGATGGTGATCCCGGCCGCCGCATAGCGGACGAACGGCTCGGTGTTCCGGGTCGCGATCCGCACGCCGGCGTACGCCATCGTGAGGAACAGGGCGAGTACGGTGAGCGACCCGACCAGGCCGAGTTCCTCACCGATCACCGAGAAGATGAAGTCGGTGTGCGCCTCCGGCAGGTTGCTCCACTTCTGCCGGCTGTTGCCGATCCCGACGCCCCACCAGCCGCCGGTCGAGAGCGCGTAGAACGAGTGGTACGCCTGCCAGCCGACCGTGGTCGGGTTCGCGAACGGGTCCAGAAAGGACGTCACCCGGTCGAGGCGGTACCGCTCCGCGTTCACGAAGTACGCCGCCACCGAGCCGACCACCGCGATGGTCGCGACGAACAGCCGGGTCGGCGCGCCGACGATCCAGATCATGCCGATCATCACGGCCATCAGCACCAGCGCCGTACCGAGGTCGTGCTGCCCGACCACCAGCGCGATCACCAGACCGCAGACCGGCACCATCGGGACCAGCAGATGCTTCCACTGGGTGAGCAGCTTCTCCTTGCGCGCATAGAGGTCCGCGCACCACATCACCATCGCCAGCTTCGCGAACTCGCTCGGCTGGATCTGCAGCGGTCCGCCGAGGTTCAGCCAGTTGGTGTTGCCGTTCACGCCGACGCCGAGGCCCGGGATGTAGGTCAGCACGAGCAGGAACATCGACCCGAGCAGCGCGACGTACGAGAGCATCCGGAAGTGCCGCGGCGTCATCCGCGAGGCGACGTACGCCATCGGCAGGCCGACGCCGACCCAGATCAGCTGCCGGATGAAGATCGTGTAGCTGTTCCCGTTGACACGCAGTGACAGCACGCTGGACGCCGACAGCACCATCATCAGGCCGAGCACCAGCAGCAGGCCGGTCGCGCCGAGCACGATGTGGTACGACGTCAGCGGCCGGTCGAGCACGTCCTTGATCGCGGCGATCCACGCGCGCTCGCTGGTCTGCTTCTTCTGGTCCGGCTGATCTGCGATCGACGTCACGCGATCACCCCAGTCGGCGTACGGCTTCGGCGAAGGCGTCGCCGCGGGCTCCGTAGTTGGCGAACATGTCCCAGGATGCGCAGCCAGGCGCGAGCAGCACGGTGTCACCCACCAGTGCGAGCTTCGCTGCCTCCCCCACCACGATCTCCATGGCTCCAGTGTCCGTTGACTCGACGACGATCCTCGGGACATCCGGTGCGTGTCGCTCCAGAGCTTGCGCGATCACATCCTTGTCCTGGCCGAGCAGTACGACGGCGCGCAAACGCCCGCTTGCTGCGATGACGAGGTCGTCGAACGTCGCGCCCTTCGCCTGACCGCCGGCGATCCACACCACGTGCTCGTAGGCGAGCAGCGACGCCTGTGCGGCATGCGGGTTGGTGGCCTTCGAGTCGTCGACATAGTTGACTCCGGCAACGTCCGCGACGTGCGCGATCCGGTGCTTGTCGGGCCGGAACCCGCGCAGCCCGTCGCGGATCGCGGTCGCCGGTACTCCGAACGCGCGGGCCAGCGCCGCGGCCGCCAACGCGTTCGCCACGTTGTGCGGTGCGGGCGGCGTGATGTCGTTGATCGAAGCCAACTCCAGTGCCGACGTCTGACGCTGCTCCACGAACGCCCGGTCGACGAGCAGGTCGTCGACCAGCCCGAGCATCGAGATCCCCGGCGTACCGAGGGTGAAGCCGATCGCTCGGCAGCCCTCGATCACGTCCGCTTCCTCAACCAGGTGCTCGGTGGCCGGGTCCGCGACGTTGTACACGCACGCGACCTGGCAGTTCTCGTAGATCCGGCCCTTGTCGGCGGCGTACGCCTCGAGCGAACCGTGCCAGTCGACGTGGTCCGGCGCGATGTTCAGTACGGCGGCCGAGTGCGCCGACATCGAGTGCGTGAAGTGCAGCTGGTACGACGAGAGCTCGACCGCGATCACGTCGTACGGCTCGGGATCCATCACGGCCTCGAGCAACGGCAGCCCGACGTTGCCCGCGGCAACGGCCCGGTGGCCGGCCGCCTGCAGGATCGCGGTCAGCATCTGTACGGTCGTGGTCTTGCCGTTGGTCCCGGTGATACACAGCCACGGCGCGGCGTTGGCCGGGTCCCGCAGCCGCCAGGCCAGTTCGATCTCGCTCCAGATCGGAACGTCCCGCTCAGCGGCCTGCGCGAGCAGCGGCGCGTGCGGCGGTACGCCGGGCGACGTGACGACGACGTCGACGTCCTTCGGGAGTTCCGTCGTACTGCCCGGGCCGAGGGTGATCGTGGCGCCGAGCGTCTCGAGGATCTGGGCCTTCTCGCGGAGCGCCTCGGTGTCGCGGTCATCGAGTACGACGAGGTGCTCGGCGCCGGCCTGGAGCAGGGAGTCGGCGCAGGCGTAGCCCGCCGTACCGAAGCCGAGGACGACGAACCGGGTGGTCGCCCAACCGTCATCGGTGCGTGACTCGAGACTCATCCTGTGACCCATTCCGCGTAGAAGACCCCGAGTCCGATCACCACGAACAACCCTTGGATGATCCAGAAGCGGATCACCACGTTCACCTGTTCCCAGCCGAGCATCTCGAAGTGGTGATGCAACGGCGCGATCAGGAACAATCGTTTGCCCACACCGGTGGCCTGTTTGGTGATCTTGAAGTAGCCGACCTGCAGGATGACCGACGCGGTGATGACGACGAACAGGCCGCCGAGCAGCAGCACCAGCAGCTCGGTCCGGGTCATCACGGCCATGCCGGCCAGCGCCCCGCCGAGTCCCAGCGAACCGGTGTCGCCCATGAAGATCTTCGCCGGCGACGCGTTCCACCACAGGAACCCGAACAACGCGCCGGTCAGCGAGGCCGCGACCACCGCCAGATCGTGCGGATCCCGTACTTCGTAACACTTGGCGCCGACGCCCTGCGCGGTCGCGCAGGACTGGTTGAACTGCCAGATGCAGATCAGCGTGTACGCGCCGAACACCATCATCGACGCGCCGGTGGCCAGGCCGTCCAGGCCGTCGGCGAGGTTCACGCCGTTCGACATGCCGGCGATCAGCAGCAGGATCCAGATGATCACCAGGATGACCGGCAGTTCCAGCCAGCCGATGTCGCGGATGAACGAGATGAACGGCGACGCAGGCCGCTGCCCGCGCTCGTCCGGGAACTGCAGCGCCAGCACCGCGAAGATCACCGCGACGATCGTCTGACCGGCCAGTTTCGCCTTGCTGCGCAGGCCGAGGCTGCGCTGCCGGAAGATCTTGATGAAGTCGTCCAGGAAGCCGACCGCGCCCATGCCGGCGAACAGGAACAGCACCAGGACCGCGGAGGCGCTCGGCGGCGTCATCGTGAACAGCTTCGCCGCGAAGTACCCGACGATGGTCGCGGCGATGAACACCGTGCCGCCCATGGTCGGCGTACCGCGCTTGATCTGGTGCGACTTCACGCCGTCGTCGCGGATCTCCTGGCCGTAGCCGTGGCTGGCCAGCCACTTGATCGCGTACCGGGTGCCGAGCAGGGTCAGCACCATCGAGACGGCACCGCCGAACAGGATCGAAATCACTGGACGCCCTCCACCAGCGCGTCCGCGAGGCTGCGGAGCTTCGCCGCCTTCGAGGACTTCACCAGTACGACGTCACCCGCGCGGAGCTCTGCGCGCAGCAGCTCCAGCGCCTCGGGGATGGTCGCGACGAACGCGGACTCGTTGCCCCACGAACCTTCCAGGGAGGCGCCGAGGTGGATCGGTTTCGCGCCCTCGCCGACGACGAGCAGCCGGTTCACATCCAGCCGGACGACCAGCCGGCCGATCGCATCGTGCTCGTCGGCCGAGGTGTCGCCGAGCTCGAGCATCTCGCCGAGCACCGCCCACGTGCGCGCACCACGCGACCGGCCGATGGCCGCCAGGGACTTCAAGGCGGCGCGGGTCGACTCCGGGTTCGCGTTGAACGCGTCGTTGATGATCGTCACCCCGTCCGGCCGCTCGGTCAGCTCCATCCGCGCCGCGGACACCCGCTCCGCAGCGTTCAGACCGTCGGTGATCTGCTCCGCCGTCAGGCCGATCGCGAGGCAGACCGCCGCGGCGGCCAGCGCGTTCGAGACGTAGTGCTCGCCGATGAACCGCAGCTGAACCGGGGCGCTGAAATCGCCGATCTGCAGCGTGAACGCAGGACGGCCCTCGCCGTCGATCTTCACGTCGCTGGCCCGGATCTCCGCCTCCGGCGCCTCGCCGAACGTCAGCACCTTCTCCTGGGTCCGGCTGCGCATCGCGGCGACCCGGTGGTCGTCGGCGTTCACGATCGCGGTGCCGCCCGGCTTGACGGCCTCGATCAGCTCGCCCTTGGCCAGCGCGATGTTGTCCTGGGACCCGAGCTTGCCGATGTGCGAGGTGCCGACGTTCAGCACCAGCCCGATCTTCGGCGGCGTGATTCCGGCGAGGTACGTGATGTCCCCGAGGCTCCGGACCCCCATCTCGGCGATCAGGTACTTCGTCGACGCGGTCGCCTGCAGCGCGGTCAGCGGGTGCCCGATCTCGTTGTTGAACGAGCCTTCCGGCACCACGGTCTCGCCGTACGGGCTGATCAGCTGCCCGATCAGGTCCTTCGTGCTGGTCTTGCCGGACGAACCGGTCAACGCGATCACGGTCAGATCGGGCAGCTTGCCGATCACGTGACGCGCCAGGTCGCCGAGGGCGCGTTGCGCGTCGTCGACGACGATGCACGGGCTGCCCTCGATCGGCCGCGTGGTGAGCGAGACCGTGACGCCGGCCGCGGTCGCCGTATCGACGAAGTCGTGGCCGTCAACGCGTTCACCAGGCAGGGCGACGAACAGACCACCCGGTCCGGCAGCTCGTGAGTCGATCACCACCGCGCCGTCCACAACGGCCGCGGGCTCGACACCCACGAGCTCGCCGCGGACGGCGTCGGCGATCTCGCCGCAACTGACAGGGATCACCGGTCTGCCTCCAACAGCTCACGCACAGTTTCGCGGTCGTCGAACGGGTGGATCACACCGCCGACGTCCTGGCCCGTCTCATGACCCTTGCCGAGAACGACCACGGTGTCGCCCGGCCCGGCCAGCTCGATCGCGGACGCGATCGCCTGCCGGCGGTCACCGATCTCGTGCAGGTCGGCGTCCGGAACGGCCTCCCGGGCTCCCGCGAGCGCGGCGGCGCGGATCGCGGCCGGGTCCTCGCTGCGCGGGTTGTCGTCGGTCACGATCACGACGTCCGCGGCCTTGGCTGCCTCGGCGCCCATCGCGGGCCGCTTCCACGGGTCCCGGTCACCGCCGCAGCCGATGACCGCGAACAGCCGGCCCTTGGTCGCGGTCCGCGCGGCCCGCAGCGCCAGCGCGACTGCGTCCGGCGTGTGCGCGTAGTCCACGATCACCGCCAGCCCGTCCGCCCGGGTGAACGTCTCCATCCGCCCTGGTACGGCGGCGGTCCGCAACCCGGCCGCGATCGCCTCGGCGGGTACGCCGACCTGCCGCAGCATCGCCGTCGCGAGCAGCGCGTTGGCGACGTTGAAGTCACCCGGCAGCACGATCTCCACGGTCAGCGTCTCGTTCGGCCCCTGGATGTCGAGCACCGTCGTACCGTGCTCGGAGCGGTGCCGGTGCGCGACCGTCCAGTCGGCATCACTCTTCGTCGACACGGTGACGAGCGGTACGACGGTCTGCGCGGCGAGCCGGCGCCCGTACTCGTCGTCGATCGTCACCACCGCGACATCGCACCGCTCCGGGGTGAACAACGAGGCCTTCGCCTGGAAGTAGTCCTCGAACGTCTTGTGGAAATCCAAATGGTCCTGCGTGAGGTTCAGGAAGCCGGCGACCGCGAACCGTGCACCGTCGACGCGGCCCATCGCCAGCGCGTGGCTGGACACCTCCATCGAGCACCACGCGACGGCCCGCTCCCGCATCACCGCGAACAGCGCCTGCAGGTCGGTGGCCTCCGGAGTGGTCCGGACGCTCTTCACGACCTCGTCGCCGATCCGCGTCTGAATCGTCCCGATGAGAGCGGTCGGACCGAGCTCCCGCAGTACGGAATCCAGCAGGAAGCTGGTCGTCGTCTTCCCGTTGGTGCCGGTCACGCCGAGCAACCGGAGTTCACTGGTCGGCTCGCCGTAGATCCGGGACGCGACTGCGCCGAGGACGCTCCGCGGATTGTCGACGACCAGCACCGGGAGACCGGTTGCCGCTGCCCGTTCCGCACCGGTCGGATCGGTGAGTACGGCGACCGCGCCCGCCTGCTGGGCTTTCGCGACGAACTCCGCGCCGTGCGTGACCGCTCCGGGCAGCGCGGCGTACAGGTCGCCGGGATGGATGGAACGCGAGTCGAGGGACACGCCGGTCACGGTCGCCGGCCGCCCAGGAATCGAGCTCTGCGCCGGGACCTGTGCGTGCGCGACGGCCGCGAGGTCGGCGAGGCTGACCGGCACGACGTGCCGAGGCCTGATCGCTGCGACCGCGCCGCCGGCGGCGGTAGGGGTGGACACGGGCCCTGAGGCTACCGCTCCGGACCCCGTCACTCCTATCTGACCCTGCGTCACCAAGCTGCCTTCCACCGGACTGGGCGTCACCGCTTCGATGAGGTCCAGGTCAGCGGGATGTTCGGCTGCTGCGCTCCCGTCGGCGGGACGACGTACTTCTGCAGCGCGTAGCTCATCACGTCTCGGAACACCGGTCCTCCTTGGAGACCACCACCCCGGGCGCCCTGGGGATCGTGGAGTACGACGTACGTCACGAACCGTGGGTTGTCCGCAGGAGCGAATCCGGCGAAAGAAGTCGCCCAGGCACCGTACTTGGCGGTCCCCGGAACAACCTGCTGCGCGGTACCGGTCTTGCCGGCCACCAGGTAGCCGTCGATCGCGGCCTGCGGCGCGGTGCCCTTCTTCGCGGTCACCGCCTCCATCATCGTCGTGACCTCCTTGGCGGCCTTCTCGCTGACCACCCGGCGGGCCGGCGCGGTCTGGTTCGGGACCGTGGCGCCGTTCGCGTCGACGTAGTTGCGGACCAGCTTCGGGGGCACGTAGACGCCACCGTTCGCGACCGCGTTCACCGCGGCGGCCTCCTGCACGGCGTTCACCGACAGGCCCTGGCCGAACGCGACGTTCGACCGGGTCAGCTCGGGCCACTCGTCACCCGGGGTCAGCAGGCCCTTGGTCTCCCCCGGGAAGTTCAGCCCGGTCGGCTCGCCGAAGCCGAAGTCATGCAGGTACTTCACGAACTGCGCGACCGGCATCTTCTGCGCGGCCATGATCGTGCCGACGTTCGACGACTTCGCGATCACCCCGGAGATGGTCAGGTTCATCGTGGCGTGCGACCAGTGGTCCTTGATGATCCGGCGCTGCACGTCGATGCTGCCGGGGACCTGCAGCTTGGTGTTCAGGTCGATGATCCCGGCGTCGGCGAGGGCGGCCATCGTGACCACCTTCTGCACCGAGCCCGGTTCGTAGCTGCGCTCCAGCGCCGGGTTGTTCAGGTCGGACGACTTGTACTTCTTGTTCGGGTCGAACGTCGGGTAGTTCGCCATCGCCATCAGCTCGCCGGACTTCACGTCCATCACGACGACGGTGCCGGAGCTGGCCTTGTACTGCTTCACAGCCTGCTCGATCCGCTTCTGCGCGAAGAACTGCAGGTCGGTGTCCAAGGTCAGCTGTACGCCGAGACCGGGCTTCGGCTCCTGCACCGTGTGGTTCGCGTTCGGGATCTTGTTGCCCTTGGCATCGACCTCGTACATCGCCTGGCCGTCCTTGCCGGACAGCTTGTCGTTCAGGCCGTACTCGAGCCCGGACAGGCCCTTGCCGTCGGCACCGGTCACGCCGACCACGGTCGCGGCGATGCTGCCGTTCGGGTGGCTGCGGATCGGGTCTTCCTCGGTGTACAGGCCGGCCAGCATCGGGAGCTGCTGCTCCTTCGGCTTCCCCTTGTTCTGCTCGGCGATCGGCGCGTTCGCGGCCTTGATCTCGGCCTGGATCGCGGTCCAGATCGTCGGGCTCACCTGGCGCGCGAGGTACGTGAAGCGGCCGGTGCCGGACATCGCGGCGACCAGCTTCGCAGTCGTCGTACCGGTCAGCTTCGGGGCCAGGATCGCGGCCAGCTGCTGCGCCACAGGCTTGGTCTGCTGCGGGTCCGCAGTGATCGCGACCGCGTCCTCGGTGACCGCCAGCTCGACACCGTTGCGGTCCTCGATGGTGCCGCGGTTCGCGTGCAGGGTGTACGAGCGCGCGTTCTCCTTGGTCGCCGCCTGCGCGTAGCTGTCCGGGTCCACACCCTGGAGCAGCACAAGGCGCCCGGCGAACAGCGACAGTACGAACGCCATCACGCCGAACGTCATCCGGAGCCGCAGCGCCGGGCGGCCGAGCCGCAACATCCGCGGCGCCTTCTTCACCTTCCGCTTCTTGGGCCGCGGCGCAGGCCTGTTCTGCGGCGGCCGCTTCCTCCCGGAGCCCTTCTTGACCGGCCGCTTCGCCGCCACCTTCTTGACCGGCCGCCCACCGGTCGTCCGCGCCGCAACCTTCTTCGCCGCAACCTTCTTCGCAGCAACCTTCTTCGCGACGACCTTCTTGGCTGCGGCCTCCTTCGCGGCAACCTTCTTGGCCGCAACCTTCTTGGCAGGTGCCTTCCGGGCCTCGCCGGCGGGACGCGGCCGGCCTTCGGCACGTGTCCGCGGTGCGTCCGCGCGGCGCTCCTCCTCGGCTTTGCGGAGGAGGCGTTCGCGGGTGGATTCGGGGCGTGGCGGGGTGGTGCGGCCACTGTCCGTAGCGGATGGACGACGGGGCTGAGCCTTGCTCGGCGGGTTGCCCCGGCCCGGTGCGGCACCACGCTTACGTGGTGGCGGCTCGTTTCCCCGTCGGTCCGTCATCCGATCATCCCCGTGTGGTCGTGGCGGGCTTCTTCGTCGTGGCCGGCGGCTTCGTGGTGCCGGTCGGCGGCTTGGTCGTACTCGTGGGCGGCTTGGCAGTACCGGCCTGCGGCTTCACCGGAGTCACCGGCTTGACCGGCGTCACTGGCTTCACCGGTGTCACAGGCTTCACCGGCGTGACCGGCTTGGTGGTCGCTTTGCCGGTCGGCGTGCCCGGGCCGAACATCGCCGTACCGGCCCCGGCCTTGCCTTCCGCCGGTACGCCGAGCACCCGGCCGTCGGACAGCCGCAGGAACACCGGGTTCGGGTTCGGCACCATGCCGAGCCGCAGCGCGCGGTCGGACAGGTTCTGCGGCGATTCCAGCGTCCGGACCTGCTTCTCCAGCTGCTCCTGCTGGTCGCGCAGCTGGTCGGCCTGCGAGCTCAGCTTGGTGATGTCGAACGTGCCGCTCTGCAGCTGCGTGTTCAGCAGCAGCAGACCGACCAGTCCGGCGGCCAGCAGCGACACCACGAAGATGACGAACGGCATCCGGGGCGGCCGGAACGGCGCGCCGTACACCACTCGCAGCCGCGGCTGCGACTTCTTGGCCGGGACCGGCGTCACCCGCGCTTTCTGCGGGCTGAAGACAGTACTCATCAGGCCACCAGTCCCCTCTCCCGGATCCGCTCGGCGGCACGGACCCGAGCTGAGGCGGCGCGCGGGTTCACCGCGACCTCCTCCTCGGTCGGCCGTTCGGCGCCCCGGGTCAGTAGCTTCAGATACGGTTCGTGCCCGGCCGGGATCACCGGCAGGTCATCCGGTACGTCGGACTTGGTGCCCGGCGCGAACGACTGCTTGGTGATCCGGTCCTCGAGCGAGTGGTAACTCATCACCACGATCCGGCCGTGCAGCGCCAGCGCACCGAGGGCGGCGGGCAGCGCGCGACGCAGTACGTCGAGCTCGCCGTTCACCTCGATCCGCAACGCCTGGAAGGTCCGCTTCGCCGGGTGTCCCCCGGTCCGGCGGGCCGCCTGCGGGATCGCGTTGCGCACGAGCTCGGACAGTCGCGCGCTGTTGGTGAACGGCTCGGTCTCCCGCTCCCGGACGATCCGGTCCGCGATCCGGCGGGCGAACTTCTCCTCGCCGTACTGGAACAGGATCCGGGCCAGGTCGGCCGCGCTGTAGGTGTTGAGGATGTCGGCCGCCGTGGTCGGGCCGGTCGAGTCCATCCGCATGTCCAGCGGCGCGTCCTGCGCGTAGGCGAAGCCGCGCTCGGCCTCGTCCAGCTGCATCGACGAGACGCCCAGGTCGAACAGGATGCCGTCGATGGCCGGTACGTCGAGGTCCGCGAGCACCTGCGGCAACTCGTCGTACACCGCATGCACGAGGGTGGTCCGCTCGGCGTACTGCGCGAGCCGGTCGCCGGCCAGGCGCAGCGCGGCGGGGTCCCGGTCGAGGCCGATCAGCCGGACCTCGGGGAACTGCCGCAGGAACGCCTCGGAATGACCACCGAGGCCGAGGGTGGCGTCGACGACGACGGCACCCGGACGCGCGAGCGCCGGCGCCAGCAGCGCGACAACGCGCTCCAGCATCACCGGCACATGCCGCTCCGCAGCGTCCATCTCGACCCTTCCCGTCACTTCCCTGCGCACTGTTTTCTCTGCACTGCGGGAGCGACCCTGCCCCCGCAGGTCATGTGTTGTGCGTAGACAAGACCGTCCGGTCAGATCGCGGGTACGCCTTCCGGGGAAGTACCTGCTGGTCTTGGCGCCGGGGAAGTGACGCCAACACTCCAGGTCGGAAGTCGGACCCGTGATCTCACCGGACGGTCGGTGTGTCGCGGTCCTCGCACACTGTTCAGCTTGAAGTTCAGAAGATGCCTGGCAGTACTTCCTCGGACAGGTCGGCGAACGCCTGCTCCTGCTCCTGGGAGTACCGGTTCCAGTTCTCCGTGTTCCAGATCTCCACCCGGTTCATCGCCCCGATGACGACGCAGTCGCGATCCAGTGACGCGTAGTCGCGCAGCATCGGTGGAATGGTGACCCGGCCCTGCTTGTCCGGCATCTCGTTCGAGGCGCCGGCGAACAACATCCGTAGGTAGTCCCGCGCACCCTTGTTGGTGATCGGAGCCTGCTTCAACTGCTCGGTCAGCTGGACGAACTCACGCTCCGGCCACACGGACAGCGATCGCTCCTGTCCACGCGTGATCACCAGACCGTCGGCCAGCTCGTCCCGGAACTTCGCCGGCAGGAACAGCCGTCCCTTGTCGTCGAGCTTGGGGAAGTGCGTTCCGAGGAACACGCTCCACCTCCCCGTTGCGGACTCTCCGACTCAGGCGGGTGTTTTCCACCACTTCAGTTCCACTGCGCTCCACCTTACTCCACTTTCCACCACCGTCAACCAACTTCCGCCCCATTCCGCCCCCGCGCCGCGTGAATCCGCGCCTGCCTTCCCGCGTGTCGCTGCCGCCTCAACCGCCTCCCCCTCCACTTCCCTCCACCGCCCTTCCTCCACTTGGCTCCACCGAGCCGCCTTCGAGGCGACTTTGAGAACCCACCAACCAGATTCCGCGGGGAAATGTGGTTGGTGGGTTCTCAAAGTCGGCTCGGAGATGAACCGGTCGGGGTGAATGTGCGTGAACCTTCCGGGCGGTCGGAGCGTCGTACGCCGCACGCACTGCTTTTGCCGCCCGTACGCTTGGGGGGAGCAAGTTTCCGACCCCGCCGTGAGGGCGTGTGCCGATGAACCCCGAGATGAACACCGAAACGCCAGGTAACGAAACTCCCGCGGCTCTAGGCCCGACCCCTACAGCGGGTGAGAATGTGTCGGCAGTCAACGAATGGGGAGGACACCGAGTGAGCACCACCGCGACCAGTTCGCCGCTGGCAGGAGCCGGGGACTTCGACGAGCTGTCCGAGGTGGCGGGCCGTGTCCGCCGGGCCATCGAGCAGGTGATCGAGGGCAAAACCGACGTCGTCGAGGTCGCCATCACGGTCCTGCTGGCCGAGGGACACCTGCTGATCGAGGACGTACCGGGCGTCGGCAAGACGATGCTGGCGAAGGCACTGGCCAAGTCGATCGACTGCACCGTGCGCCGGATCCAGTTCACGCCGGACCTGCTGCCGTCGGACATCACCGGCGTCTCGGTCTTCAACCAGGAGATCCGCGACTTCGAGTTCAAGCCCGGCGCGGTGTTCGCGAACATCGTCGTCGGCGACGAGATCAACCGGGCCTCGCCGAAGACCCAGGCCGCGCTGCTGGAGTCCATGGAAGAGCGCCAGGTCACCGTCGACACCACGACGTACCACCTCGAAGCGCCGTTCATGGTGATCGCGACGCAGAACCCGATCGAGATGGAAGGCACGTACCCGCTGCCCGAGGCGCAGCGCGACCGCTTCATGGCCCGCGTCTCGATGGGCTACCCGGAGCCGGCCGCCGAGCTGCGGATGCTGGACGGGCACGCGGCCGACGACCCGCTGGCGAACCTGCAGCCGGTGACCGACGGCCAGCAGATCCTCCGGCTGGTGAAGACGGTGCAGTCGGTGCACGTGTCCGAGTCGGTGAAGGAGTACGCCGTTGCGCTGGTCGGCGCGACCCGTCGCTCGCAGGAGCTGCGTCTGGGCGCCAGCCCGCGGTCGACGTTGCACCTGATCCGCGCGGCCCGTGCGGCCGCCGCTCTCGACGCACGGGAGTTCGTGCTGCCGGACGACATCCAGGAGCTCGCCGTACCGGTGCTCGCGCACCGTGTGCTGCCTGCGGCCGAAGCGCATCTCGGTGGGCGCGGCGCGGCCGACATCATCTCCGGGCTGGTGGCGAGCGTGCCGCTCCCCCGCACCCGCCGGGACTGAGACATGCGGCAGGCACTGCGCGGACTGACCACCAGAGGGCGGGCGTTCGTCGCGGCCGGTCTCACTGCCTCACTGTGCGCGCTCCTGCTCGGCCAGAAGGACCTGCTGCGCGTCGGCATCCTCCTGGCCGCGCTGCCCGTCGTGGCGGCGCTCGTCGTGGGACGGACACGGCTGCGGCTTCAGGTACGGCGCAGTCTCGCGCCGGACCAGGTGCCGGTCGGAACACAGGCGACGGTGGAGCTGACACTGAGCAACCAGGGCCGGATGCCCGCGGGGCTGCTGCTGCTCGAGGACCGTATTCCTTATGTACTAGGTCATCGGCCGCGGTTCGTCGTCGACCGGGTGAGCCCGAACTGGCGTCGTACGGTCACCTACCCGGTCAAGTCCGACGTACGCGGACTGTTTCAGGTCGGGCCGTTGATGCTGACGGTGGCCGACCCGTTCGGGCTGGTGGAGACGAGCCGGACGTTCACGCGCAGCCAGCACCTACTCGTGACGCCGCGGGTCTACAAGCTTCCCGAGATTCGGCTGGGCGCGGACCGGGCCGGGTCGGGTGAGAACCGGCCGCGGGCGATCGCGGCCGCCGGCGAGGAGGACGCGACGGTCCGCGAGTACCGCGACGGCGACGACCTGCGCCGGGTGCACTGGCGGTCGACCGCGCGGCGCGGTGAGCTGATGGTCCGTCGCGAGGAGCAGCCCTGGCAGAGCCGGTGCTCCCTGTTCCTGGACGCGCGGGTGATCTCGCACCACGGGCATGGTCCGTCGTCCAGCCTGGAGTGGGCGGTCAGCGCGGCCGCCTCCATCGGCATCGACCGGATGCGGCGCGGCTACGTCACCACGATGCTCGGCGGGCCGACCACGCTGTCCGCGATCACCCACAGGACTTCCGCGGCGGTGCACCAGCCGCTCACGCAGCAGCAGCTGCTGACCGAGTGCGCGACCGTCGAGGAGCACAAGTACGCCGAGCTCGGGCCGCTGCTGACCGTCGACCGGCACGCACAGGAGCCGAGCCTCGTGATCGCGATCCTCGGCGCCTGCGGAGCCGAGGACGTCACCGCCCTGAACCGGTGGCGGACCAGCCAGGCGACCGGGGTCGCGCTGGTCCTCGACGCCGCCAGCTGGGCCGTCGGCGCCGAAGCGACCGAGAAGGCGGCCCGCCTGACCGCCGCCACGGACGCCACCGAGAACGAACTGCGCCGCAACGGCTGGCGAGTAGCCAGAGTCCGCCGCGGCGACCACCTCCCCACCGTGTGGTCCGGCCTAGGACTGAGAAGCGGAAGGATCGCATGACAGCACATATGCCACGCCTCCGGCGCGGCGGGTCATCGGGCTGTAGCTCCCGCCCTTCCCTCGTCGCTCCGGTCGCTTCGCTCCCTCCGCTCCTCAGTCCAGGACGGGAGGCCCGATGACCGGCCACGCGCGGATTTCTATTGCTGCTTGGGGAGCGACTGTTCTTGGGTCGCTGGTGCTGACGCCGGTGTTCTCCGGGCCGTTCCTGTTCATCAGCGCGTTCCTGTGTGCGCTGGTGACCGGGGTCGGGGTCCTGTTGCAGAACCTGCGCACACCGCGGATCGTCGTACCGATCGTCCAGCTGCTCGTGCTGATCGAGCTGCTGTCGCTGTTCTTCCTGCACAGCACGATGAAGTTCGGGCTGTTCCCGCTGAAGGCGACGGCGATCGAGTTCAACTCCCAGCTGGTCGACGCGATGGACTCGATCAACCGGTTCAGCGCACCGCTCCCCCAGGACTCGCACCTCACCCTGTTCGCGGTGTCCGTGATCTCGGCGACCGGGTTCCTGATCCACGTCATCGCCGTACAGCTCCGGCAGGCCGCGTGGTCCGGCTTGCTGCTGCTGATCATGTACACGGTGCCGGCCGCGACCGTGCACGGCGGCCTGCCGGCGTTGCTGTTCATCCCGCCGGCGATCGGCTACATCGTGCTGCTGTCCGCGGAGGGCCGCAGCCGGCTCAGCCGCTGGGGCCGCCGGATCTCGGGCGTCTCGCACCTCGACGCGGCCGAGCCCGTCGAGGCGTCGGCGCTCGGTCAGGCCGGCCGGCGGATCGGGCTGACCGTGGTCGCGATCGCCGCACTGCTGCCCGCGTTGCTGCCGACGCTGCCGGAAGGTGTCATCGGCAACGGCCTGGCCGGCGGCGGTACCGGCAGCGGGATCGGCGCGAGTATCTCGTCGACCGACCCGATGCTGGACATGGGCAAGAACCTGAAACGCGGCGACAACGTCGTCGCGCTCACCTACAAGGGCGGCCCGAGCGGCGGGACGTACCTGCGGCTGACCGCGCTCGACCTGTTCGACGGCAACACCTGGCGGATCGCGCCACGCTCCCCCGGGCACAAGCTGACCGGCAGCGACCTGACCCCGCCGCCCGGCTACACCGGTGACCTGACGAAGGTCCAGCAGACCTCGATGGAGATCGACGTCACCCGGACGTTCCGCTCCCAATTCGTCCCGGTCCCGTACCCGCTGCACTCGATCTCGCTGAAGCGTGACTGGCGGTACGACGCCGGCGCGCTGGACGTGGTCTCGTCGAACGGGTCCATCGTCGGCGGCAAGAAGTACAAGTTGACGTCGTACGACCTGCAGCCGACGCCGGACCAGCTGCACGACTCGATCACCACCGGCGCCCCGGACCAGTACACGATGGTCGTGCCGCAGAAGACGCCAGCCAGCATCAAGCAGAAGACGCAGGAGATCGCCGCGGCAGCCAAGGACAACAAGTTCGAGGCGGCCGTACTGATCCAGAACTGGTTCCGCACCGCCGGCGGCTTCACCTACAGCACGCAGAACGCCAAGGGCAGCGGGATGTCCGCGCTCGAGGACTTCCTGCTGAACAACAAGGAAGGGTACTGCGAGCAGTTCGCCACCGGGATGGCACTGATGGCGCGGATCGTCGGGATCCCGTCCCGGGTCGGCATCGGCTTCCTGCCCGGAACGGCCGGCAAGGACGGTCAGTTCACGGTCAAGATGCACGACATGCACGCCTGGCCGGAGCTGTACTTCCAGGGCATCGGCTGGGTCCGGTTCGAGCCGACGCCGTCCGCCCGGGTCGCGGCCACGCCGAACTGGACGGTCGCCTCGACCGAGGGTCCGACCAGCCCGACGACCGCGCCCACCAGCGTGCCGTCGACGCCGGGCGGCCGGGAGACCCCCGGGATCACCAAGCCGAAGACCGACCCGAACCTGCCGAACGACAACGGTACGGCGATCGTTGACTCCGGCAACTGGTTCACCAACGGCGGCGGCAAGGCGATCGCCGGCGGGCTCGGTGTCGTCCTGCTGCTGTGCATCCCCTGGCTGGTGCGGACATTGACCCGGCGACGGCGTTTCCTGAGACCGCCGGGACGTGTCGGAGCCGAAGGGTTGTGGGCGGAGATCCGGGACACGTCGCGGGATCTGGGCCTCGACTGGTCCGACATCTCGACGCCACGGCAGGCCGGTCAGTGGCTGACGTCCCAGCTTCCCGAGGAGACCCACCCGGCCGCGCGCCGGTTGGCCCGCGGCATCGAGGCTTTGCGGTACGCCGGGGACGCGGACTCCGAGCTGGACCTTCGCGACGACGCAACCGCCGTACGGCAAGCGCTCTGGTCCAGGACTCGGGCCAGGCGTCGCTGGCGGGCGCGGCTGCTACCGCCGTCCTGGCGGTGGTACCTCAGCCGAGGCACGACCGAGGCGTCCGATCTCCTGGACGAGTTCGATCTGCTGCTGGCCCGTCTCCGCTCATTCCTACTCCCGAAGCGCGCACACAACAACTGACTACCTGCTACAGCGGGTGGCGTTGGACCCGTGCACCGAGCGGGCCGCCGGCCGGGCTGGTGCTGCCGCAAAAAGAACCACACCCGTTCCACCAGGGCACGGGTGTGGTTCTGGGCCTGAGTCGGCGGTGCGGTCAGAGATCCTCGTCGCGGCGGCGGCGCCAGCGGTCTTCCATGCGCTCCATGAAGCTGCCGGACGAGTCGTGCTTGGTCCGGTGCCGTTTGGTCGGCGGAGACGGCGGCGGGATGTCGTCGGACTCTCCCGCGTTGCTGATTCGCTTCATGCTCAGCGCCGCGATGTACAGGCAAGCCACCATCATCACGAAGCCGATGACTCCGATGATCGTGTTGGGGATGATCGCGCCGGTCATCAGCACCACGATGCCCAGCACGAATCCAACGCCGGCAAGCACTGCCCGGCGCTTGTAGTACAAGCGCACATTGGTCCCACGCATGGCGGAAACGAACTTCGGGTCTTCCGCAGCAAGGGCACGTTCGAGCTGCTCGAACTGGCGCTGCTCTTCTTCCGAGAGGGGCACCGTCGATCCCTCCATGATGAGCGCGATCTCGATAGGCCACCTTCAGTCTAGGCCGCGCCCGCGCCACACGAAACCCTGACCGGCTGTCCAGCGCGTCACGGTCCGGCAACTGCCCCGGCCAGGCCGGTCCCAAACCTGTGTCCTTCGGCGTGTCGCTCACAGCCGGTTGACAGCAACCACTCGCTCACCGTGCCGGAGGTAGCCCACTCGTCACCCTCCGTCGCGAACTCGTCAACGGATGGCCCAGTTGGTGGCCAGGCTCAGTTGGTGCTCAGCGGGTGGCGAGGATGTGCAGCTGGGTCGCGAGGGCGCGGAACGCCGGATGCCGGCTGGCCGCCCGCTCGAGCTCGGCCAGCGAGTCGGCGGCCCCGGGCTCGGAGTCGACGAACGCGGACGGCACCAGGTCGGCGAAGGTCCGGACGCCGTGCACGGTATGCACTTTGAACCCGGCATCCGCCAACTGCCCGGTGATCCCGGCCTCGTCGAACCGCCGCGGCATCGGATCGGACGCACCCCAGCGCCCGTCCGGATCCTCCAGCGCGATCCGGGCCTCAGCCAGATGACCGGCCAGCGCCCGGGCCAGGACGACCGCGTTGCGCTGCGCAACCAGCAGACTCAGTACGCCGCCTTCTCGCAGCACCGATGCCATCGCCTGCAGCGCCTGTACCGGATCGTCGACGACCTCCAGCACGCCGTGGCACAGTACGGCGTCCGCGCTCGACTCCCCTGCCAGCCCGGGGAGCTCGGCCGCATCACCCTGAACGCCGCGGACCAGTTCGCTCACGCCTTCGTCCCGGGCGCGGCGCTCCAGCGAGGCCAGCGCGTCCGGGCTCGGGTCGACCACCGTCACCCGATGTCCCTCGACCGCCAACGGAACCGCGAACCCGCCGGTCCCGCCACCCAGATCGACGATGTCCAGGCCGGCACGCTCAGATCCAGCACGGTCCAGTCCAGCACGGTCCGATCCGGCACGGTCCAGTCCAGCGTTGGGATCGGTGCGCGCACGGTCCGCCAACGCGACCCGCAGCGCCTCTCCCACCAACGCCGTCCGCACGCTGCGCCGCCGCCGCTCCACCATCAACCCTCCAGCCGGACCCCATCACCACCCCACCGCGCCACACCCTACTTCCACTCCACCTCGTCCATCCCGCCGACCGCCCGCCCGCTGTCGTAAGCGGTCCATAACTGCTGGGATCTATCGCCGGGCCCGCCGCAGCGCGACGCTCTGGTGCGAGGGGACAGCCGATCACCAGGGAGGGATCATGGCCATCTTCAGCAAGTCCTTCGACGAGCCGGACGAGCACCGTTCACCGGACAAGACGAGCGTCGACGTCGTCAAACTGCCGGGCGCGAGTGTCGCCCGGATCACCTTCCAGCCCGGCTGGCGCTGGTCCGAGTGCATCCGTCCGGTCATCGGCGGCGACGCATGCCAGGTCCGCCATGTCGGAACCCTGCTGTCGGGCGAGATGGAGGTCGTCCACGACGACGGCACCAAGGCACGCCTGGCGCCGGGGAGCGCGTACGTCATCGAACCAGGGCACGACGCGTGGGTCGTCGGCAACGATCCGGCGGTCGGCCTGGAGTTCGAGTCGCTCGCAGCGGAGACGTACGCCAAGGCCTGACACACCGACCGGTCCAGCTGCGGCAGCATTCAGAGAGAGCTGCTGCCTCAGGACGGGGTGCGGCCAATGACGTACAGGCGGCGGGTGGTTTCGGCGCGGGTCGTGATCGGGCTGCGCAGGTACCACTCCGTGTCGGTGAGGCCGGCGGCTTCGACCACGCTCACGATGTACGCCGGGTCGTGGAGGACGTAGTCAAGGTTGACCTCGTGGCCGAGCAGCTCGTCGACGTGGCTGATCTCCTCGCCGGCATGCAGGGCGAGCACCAGCCAACCGCCCGGGTCGAGCGGCCGCGTCAACGCGGAGATCGCATCGGGAAGCTCGGACGCGGCCAGGTGGATGAGCGAGTACCAGCCGAGAACCGCCGCCCACCCGGAGCTCGTCGGCGGACGGCCGAGGCGGCGCAGGTCCCCGACCTCGAATGTCAGGTGTGGGAAGCGCCGACGAGCCTCGGCAACCATCTCCGGCGACAGGTCGACACCGGTCGCATCCGCGCCATGGTCGGCGAGGTACGCCGTGACGTGACCTGGGCCCGAGCCGACCTCCACGATCGGCTGACCGTTGGCGTGGGCAATCACCCGGTCGAGCAGCCAGCGTTCGAACGGCATCGCATCGAGCTCGTCCAGCAACTCGTCCGCGTACGTCGTCGCAACGGCGTCGTACGCCGAACGCACGCGGGCATCACGCTCGTCCGCACCGTCGGCGATGACCGTGTCGCGGTCGACGCTCTCGACGACGGCGACCGCTTCCGCCTCGGACACGGGGCCGAGGAGGTGGATCCAGCGGCGATCGTGCTGCCCGACACGACGTTCCAGTTCACGCACCAGCGGATCGGGGCGCGCGGCCATCCGTCGCAGGCACGCCTCGACGTCGCTCCGGTCCTCGAACTTGTGCAGCCGCTCGGTCCGCGTCCTCAGCTCCCCCGGCGCTTGGGCGCCACGCAGCAGCAACACCGTGATCAGCGCCCGCTCGTCCTCCTCGAGTTCGAGCTTCTCGTCGAGGATCTGGTGGTACTTCAAGGTCCGCCGCCCGACGTCCGCCCAGACGATCCGCACCAGCTCCCGATCGCGCAGCGACCGTGCGGTCCGCTCCACGGTGCCCTGGTCGTAGTCGACGACCGGCTCACGGTTGCTGGTCTGATTACACGCCGTCCGCAACGCGTTCGCCGTCAACGGGTACGACGCCGGCACCGTGCTCTGCTTCTCCAGCAAGCTCCCGAGAACCCGCTGCTCCTCGACATCCAACACCGGAAGTCCGCTCACCCCGCCGACCTTAGACGCTGTCCGGCCGACCTTTGAACACCTTTCTGGACACCTTTCGGTGACTCAGCCGGGCTGGTAGGTGTCGGGGAGGGTCAGCGGCTCGAAGGCGGTGCCGTTGCAGGTGGGACACAGAAAGTCGGATTGAACGCCGGACCGGATCTCGGAGTGGATGCCGGAGCCGGCGCACCGCGTGCACAGGCCGTCGTGCCAGGACTCGCCGGACAGCGCCTGGTGGGGTCGTGGGTAGTGCGTGTCCGGCAGGTAGCACTCGGCATCGGTGAGGGCGTGGACGCGGCCACACAGGTCCTCACCCAGGCCTCTCGACGTTTCGCTCACGGTCGGGATCTCCTCACTGCGGGGTGAGTCCAGGGCGTGTCAGGCACCCCCTAGCTGGCTTGCATCCAGGGTTGGGTGAGGACGGACTGGGGGTCGGTGGTCGCGGTGAGCACCGGGGTGGTGGAGAGCCGCAGGCTGGCTTCCACCTGGGTGTAGAACGTGTCGACGGCGCGCACCAGGTCATCTGCCTCGCGGGTGCTGACGGCGCGCGCCAGGCCGGCCTCGGCGGCGGCGCGCTGGGCGGCGCCGGCGGCGAAGAACGTGGCCCATTCGCCGAACTCCGGCGCGACCTCGGCGAGCAGCACCCAGGCGTTGCGCTGGACCCGGCGGCCTCTGCTCGAGCGGACCGGCCGGGCGCGGACGGCGAGGACCGCCGCCGCGACCCGGAGCGCCGCGACGTGCGCACTCGAGTAGCGGATCAGGTGGTCGTTGGTCTCCGTTGCCTCGGCCAGGGCGGCGCGGGCACGGGACAGCTCTCGGCTGGCCGCGCCGGCCGCGGCCGGCGATACCGGTGAAACAGTCATCGGTCGGTCACCCTTTCCAGTTGCCAACGGCCCGAGTCCGGGTCGTGGGCGAGATCGAACGTCTCCTGCCGTCCGTGCCTTCCGCAACCGGCTTCGACGCGGAAGACCGCTCGCTCCGGCCCCCAGTCCGCGTCCAGCACTCCGACCGCGGCCGGGGTCCTGTCGTCCGAGGCGGGGAGCGTGGCAGCGGGGCGCGAACGGGGGTTGGCCGCCGCTGCCACGCCGGCTGTGTGCGTCCGGGTCGGACGCGACGTCGTACGGGCTGCTGAGCACGCCTCGGCGACGGTGGCCGCATCGATCCGCGCGAGCGAACCGGCGTAGGCGCGCGGGTCGTGGGTGTGGCCGGTGCCGATCACGCCGCGCTCCCACCAGGCGGCGGTCTCGGTCCACTGGGACCTGATGGTGCGGACCCGCCAGAGGCGACCGCGCCAGAGGAACTGGTCGGGGGTCTGCACACCGTCCACGGGCACCGTGTGCACCTCGACGGCGTCGTCGAACTCCCACATGCTCCATCGCCTCCTGTTCGCACCCGGCGCTTGCTTCCGGTCTGGCTCTGCTCCGATGCGGTGTCGAGGGCCGGGCCCCGAGCCGGCGGCCCGGCGGGTGGGCACGGGGTGGGGGTCGAGGACCACCCCGGTGCCCGGCCCGCCGGGACCACCGGATTCCGATGCGGCCGCAACTCCGCACCGGAGCCGTCCAGCTGCCCGGCTCACCTCGGTCCGGCCTCCCGACGAAACCGGGGCCGAGGTAATCGAACATCTGTTCGAACAATGGAAGCGTAGCGCCGCCCGCCGACAATCGTCAACGGCCCGTAATCCCGGCGCGCCGCCCGGCGACCGGTCCGGCCGCCAGACTGGAGATCCAGCAACGGAGGGACGAACGGTGCAGAAACGGACAGCCGGAATCGCCGCGGCGGCGGTCGCCGTCGTGGTGGCAGCGGTCGCGCTGCCGCTCTTCCAGCCGTGGCGGCTCGTCACCGACAAGGTCGTCGACGAGGCGTTGCCCGGCGCTGTTCCGATCTCCACGACTTCATCGTCGACCACGCCACCGACAGTTTCTGTCGAGCCGAAAAGGCCGACCCAGCAGCCGAAGGTTCTGCTGACCGGGAAGCTGATCACGCACGAACACCGGACGTCCGGCACGGTCGCCGTACTCGCCCTCGCCGACGGCAGCCGGATCCTCCGGATCGAGAACCTCGACACCTCCGACGGCCCCGACCTCAAGGTCTGGCTGAGCGACGCCGAGGTGACGCCCGGCCGCGCAGGCTGGCACGTCTTCGACGACGGCCAGTACCGCAACCTGGGCAGCCTCAAGGCCAACCACGGCAACCAGAACTACGCGCTCCCCCACGACCTGAACCTGAACACCTACCGCAGCGTCGCCATCTGGTGCGACCGCTTCAACGTCTCGTTCGGCGCTGCCGCCCTCGCCTAAACAGCTCTCCCGTCCGATGTGTCACGGTCGGCCGGTTGTCGGGGGAAGAGACACCTTCTGGGGGCGCCGGACAGGGAATACCAGGTTCCAACCCACCAGAACCTGTCTCACGGGCCCGCTGTTCACCCACACATTGGGGAGGTGCGCGCATAAGCTCACGGGGTGAGTAGTCATCCCAGTGTGCAGAAGGTGGCGGACGTGCTGGCGGCGGCTGGTGCGACCGGGGAAATCGTGATTCTGGATGAGGCGGTGCCGACTGCGGCGGCTGCGGCGGCGGAGTTGGGTTGTGAGGTCGGGGCGATCGCCAACAGCCTGATCTTCAACGGTGACGGCGCTCCGGTGCTGATCCTGACCTCGGGTGCGCACCGGGTGGACACCGCGAAGGTCGCGGCGGAGCTCGGGATCGCGAAGCTGAAGCGGGCCACGCCGGAGTTCGTCAAGGAGCACACCGGTCAGTCGATCGGTGGCGTCGCCCCGGTCGGGCATCCGGGCCGCGTCCCGACGTACGTCGACACCTCGCTCGAGCAGTACCCGGTGATCTGGGCCGCCGCGGGCATCCCGCACTCGGTGTTCCCGACGACGTACGCCGAACTCCTCGAGCTGACCGCCGGCACGCCGATTACGGTGAACTGAGTACGGCGGGAATTGTGGTCCGCACGAAGCGCCGGGTGAGGCCGGCGCGGGTGTGCCGCCACCAGGGACCGGTCCGCACGTCGGTCCCGTAGCGGCGGCGCCGGATGTCCTCGACGACGTCGGCGGGCGCCCCGAGGCGGGGCAGGACGTCGAAGGCGGCGCGTTTGGTGATGAGGTCGCCGGTGGCCAGCGTGACGTGTGCGCGGGCGATCGTGAGCAGGCTGAGGTCGACCCAGATGTCGGCGTACCAGTTGCTCCGCTTCCGGGTGGCCGGCAGCCAGAACTCGCGCAGGTCGCGGCGGATGAACGCGAACAGTTCCTCGTCGGTCGTCGGCGGGAGCAGCTCCGACGGCGCCGGGCCGTAGAGCGTGCGGTTGCCGATGGCAAGCTCTCGGCGGGTCACCGGCGTCACCGGGCGGTCGAAGTACCGGCCCTGCGCGAACGTCGGGTGCCGGACCGAGAGATCGGCCAACTGGGACGTGTGCATGTAGGAGCAGTGCAGCTTGGCGGCCAGCGGGTCCGCGCGGATCAGCTCTCGATGCGTGTCAGCAACAGCTGCCGAAGGTGATGCGGAGACGACCGCGATCACGTCCAGATCGCTGCGCCCCAGCTGGTAGTCCCCCAGCGCCAGTGAGCCGTGCAGCCAGACCGCCTCCACGGCTGCGACTTCCCGGATCGACGTGACGAAGCCGTCCAGCAAGAGCTGAACGGCTTCGTCGATCACGGCAGACAGACTAAATGGCAGGCCGCACATCCACGTCAGCGGCCCGTACGTAGGCCATCCGGTGGCCGAACCAGATCTGGTAGTACTTGTCCGTCCCGAGCACCTGGACGTGGTCCGCCGGCGGCTCCCCGGCGAACGTCACCGCACGGTAGTAGTCGGTCTCGATGTTCAGGTCACCCACCGGGTAGGCCTGCCCCGCACCGATCGAGTACTGCAGCGGCGTCACCGTCTGGTAGGGAATCCCGACCGGGTACGCCGACTTCTCCGGGTACGCGCGTCCGTACACCGGCACCGACGTGAGCCCGGCCTTCGGCTTCACGACGAGACCCGGCTTGGCGAACGCGTCCGGAGCGGACGCCGGGCTCTTGAACCAGGCCAGCGCGCCCAGGTACCACACGGCTACCCAGTCGCCGTCCCGCTGCGCCACGACGTACTCCGAACCCGCTGCGGCCCGGGAGCCCATGTCGGAGACCTGGGTGGTGCCGTTCGACCCGTCCGGGTGCAGACCGAGGTCCTTGACCAGCGGAGCGTTGTCGTCCGGCGCCTGGCGCAGGTAGACGAAGTTGGTGCCCTGCGGCTTGCACGGCGTACCGGCCGTGTCGCAGCTGTTGACTACCTGGACGTTGTCGGCGAAGCCCGGCTTGATCGAGACGATCGACCCGGTGCGCACCGGCAGCACGGACTTACCCCAGATCGGCGCGCCGACCAGGTCCATGTAGTGCTCCCAGTCCCAGTACGGTCCCGGGTCCCAGTGCATGCCGCGGACCGTGGACGGGACGGTGCCCGGCACCTGGTCGTGGCCGATGATGTGCGCGCGGTCGAGCGGGATGTTGTTCTTGACGGCCAGGTAGCGCACCAGCTTGGCCGAGTTGCGGTACAGCGACTCGGTGTACCAGGTGGCGCCCTGGGCCGCGAAGCCCTCGTGCTCGATGCCGATGCTGTGCATGTTCACGTACCAGTTGCCGGCGTGCCAGGCGACGTCCTTGGCCTTCACGTGCTGCCAGACGTGGCCGTCCGACGAGCGCATCGTGTACTGCCAGCTCACGTACGTCGGGTCCTGCACCAGGTTCAGCACGCCCTGCCAGGTGCCTTCGGTGTCGTGGATGATGATGTAGTCGATCTTGCCGGTCTTGGGTCGGTTGGCGAGGTCGTGGTTGCCGTAGTCGCCGGCACCGAACTCCGAGTACGGCGCGGGCAGCCACTCGCAGCCGAGGGTCGGCGGGCACTCCACGTCGGAGGTGGAGGGCTGCACACCGGCCGGCAGCGACAGCTTGGCGATCTGCGACTTGTCGGGCGTCACGGCGAGCGCCGGCATCACGATCTGCTGGCCCGTGTTCGTCGTACGGGCCGCGCCCTTGGCCATGATCGAGTAGACGTCGTCGGCGAAACCGCCCGCGCCGACCTTGTCCGGGGCCTCGGCGTACGACGCCACCGCGCCGTACCACTCGGCCGGCGAGGTCTCCGCGCCGACCGGGAGGCCGAGCGACTTCTGGTACGACGCCAGCACCGCGGCACCACCGCTGATGTTGGCGGTGGCATCTTCGCGCAGCGCACTCTCGTCGATGCCGGTCAGGTCGGACGCCTTCTGCAGCGTCTGCAGCGACTCGGCCGTGGCGACCTTCTGCTTACCGGACAGGTCCTCGACCTCGGAGTCCCCCAGCGAGGTGAGGTGCATCGGGCCGTAGCCACCTGTGGTGCTCGGAGCACCGGCGTGGTCGTCCCAGCGGGACTCGGCGTACGAGACGGCCAGCAGGACTGGCTCCGGTACGCCGTACTTCGCGGCGGCCTGGCTGAACGCCGAGGCGGCATCAGGCGGTGCGGCCGCGGCTGGTGGACCTCCCAACGACACGCCGACCAGGGCGGCCGGCAGCGCTACCGCAGCGAGTGCGGCAAGAATCTTCGGACGACGCAGCATGATTGTTCTCCTGAACCCGTAGGGCGGGTGCCGGTCACACAGACTGGCAGCCTAGTCACTGTGGGTCGGGGCGACGCGGATGTCAACGGTTAACCAAAACTCACGTTGTCGAGTTCGATACTGACGAAATCATGCCGGTGCCGAGGGTTACGGAGTACCACGATGGAAGCGCTGCCGTTGGCCGTCACGACAGGCTGGGCCAGTGGGGTGAACGCCTATGCCTGCGTGCTGATCCTCGGTCTGCTCGGCCGGTTCGCGGGCGCCGGCGACGTACCGCACTCGCTGACCACGACCCCGGTCCTGATCGTCGCGGGTGCGCTGTTCGCGGTCGAGTTCGTCGCCGACAAGATCCCGTACGTCGACTCCGCCTGGGACGCGATCTCGACCGTCGTCCGGCCCGTGATCGGCGCGGTCCTGGCCGCGCTGATGTCCGGTCAGGCGAGCACGCTGCAGCAGGCCCTGATCGCGACCACCGGCGGCGTGGTGGCGCTGCTGTCGCACGCGGTGAAGGCGAGTCTGCGGCTCGCGATCAACACCTCCCCCGAGCCGGTCACCAACATCGCCGCCTCGTCCGGGGAGGACGTCGCGGTCGCCGGCGTGATGTCATTGGCCGCCTTCCACCCGGAGGTCGCGCTCGTCATCGCCGGGGTGCTGCTGATCCTCGGACTGATCGCGGTGTACTTCGCGTTCAGGTTCATCCGGCGCGGGTATGTCAGATTCAGGGCTTGGCGAGAGAAAAGTGTTGCCTAATGGCGAATGTGATTGTCGTGGGTGCCGGTCTGGCCGGTCTCGCGAGTGCTGTGCGGCTGGCCAAGCTCGGTCACCAGGTGACCATCTGCGAACGCAACGAGCACCTGGGCGGCGCGCTCGGCCGCGTACAGGCGGACGGGTTCACCTGGGACGCCGGAGCCGCCAGTACGACGCTGCCGGCCGCGCTGCGCGACCTGTTCCGCAAGAGCGGCCGTCCGATCGAGAGTCTGGTGCAGCTGGACCCGGTGTCCGAGCCACGTCGCCACATGTTCTCTGACGGCTCCGTGCTCGACCTGCCCGTCAGCGACCGCGGTGCACAAGAAGAAGCCTGGACCGACCTGGCAGGTGCACCTGTGGCCGAGCAGTGGACCGCACTGGTCGACGCGTACGGCGAGACCTGGCAGATCCTCCGCAAGACGTCACTGGAGCCACCGCTCGAGGACAAGCTGCCGATCAAGACCATTCGCGCCCTCAAGCCGTGGCAGTCGCTGGAGAAGGTCGCGCAGCGCGAGCTGACCGACGACCGCGCCCGTGCGGTACTACGGCACTTCGCAGCCCAAGGCGGATCGGACGCCAGCCTCACACCGGGGTACGTCGGCGTCTGGTCGTACCTGGAGCGCACCTTCGGGCGCTGGACGATCGCAGGTGGATTCGGCGCACTGGCCGACGCCCTGGTGCAACGCGCCAGCGAGCGGAAGATCACGGTGCGCACCAGTGCAGAGGTGGTCGCCGTCTCGACCGCAGGTGGGGCAGTGACCGGCGTACGGCTCGCTGACGGTGAGGAGCTGCTCGCGGACATCGTCGTGAGCGACGTGGACCCAAGGATCCTGTACGAGTCCTTCGTCGACGATCCGGTCGCCAAGAAAGCCCGCAAGCGGATCCTGTCCACGCACCAGGCGCAGGCGGCGTACGTCGTACATCTCGGTCTGAAGGATCCGGTGCCGCAGCTGCCGTTCGAGACCGTGCTGCACGGGACACCGCCCGTAGTCGTCCGCACAGGTGGTACAGCACCCGCCGGGCACCAGGCCTGGTCCGTGCTGGTCCACGGCTACCCGACTGACGACGTACTGGACCTCTTGGTCGCCCGTGGCCTGCCTGTCCGGGAGAACGTGGTGTCACGGCAGACGTCACCGTCTTGGTGGGCGGGTGTGGCCTGGGAGGGCTACAGGACCGCCCGCCGCCGGGCCACCAACGTGTCACCGGTGAAGGGCTTGTACTGCGTCGGCGCGGGCGCGCACCCGGGCTCCGGTGTGCCCGCCACCACACTCGGCGCCGCGATCGTGGCCGACGCCATCGGGAAGGCCTGAGACCGCTGTGGGGTTGGACAAGGAGGCCAACTAAGATTGGTTGTTCCTGTGTTCTGAGTCGGGGCGGGTCCCGGCCGTAGAGAGGACCTCGGTGGATCAAACCCCCACATCAGCCGATCACGACACCCATGACGACCATGACACCGTGGAGCGGGCTGAGCTGGCGGCGGAGCAACAGCATGTCGACCGGGTGTACGGCCGGGTCGAGGAGGCCGCGCGGTCCGCGTCCCGGATCGCCGTCGAAGGCCACCAGCGCGGCCAGGCGCAGAACGTCGGGCGGGTCCGCGACGAGGAGCAGACCGGTCTGTACGAGCGCGACGTGCTGGTGTTCGCGGCCGCGCGCCGGATCGCCGAGCTGGACGCCGAGCACGAAGGCCTGGTCTTCGGCCGGCTCGACTCCGACCACGGCGACGACGAGGCGGCCGCGGCGACCGCGGACGCGCTCGAGAAGCTGTACGTCGGGCGTATCGGTGTGCGCGACGCGGAGTACGAACCGCTGGTGATCGACTGGCGCGCGCCTGCGGCCGAGCCGTTCTACCGCGCCACCCCAACGGACCGGCAGAAGGTCGTCCGGCGCCGCGTCCTGCGGAACAAGGGCGCGCGGATCGTCGGCCTCGAGGACGACCTGTTGGCGCCGGAGCGGGCGCCGGAGGACCTGCCGGTGATGGGCGAGGGCGCGCTGATGGCGTCGCTGTCGCGGGCCCGTGGGCACACGATGCGCGACATCGTCGCCACCATCCAGGCTGAGCAGGACGAGGCGATCCGGGCACCAGCCCGTGGCGTCACCGTCATCGGCGGCGGACCGGGCACCGGCAAGACAGTGGTCGCCCTGCACAGGGCGGCGTACCTGCTGTACAGCGACCGCAGGCGCTTCGAGCGTGGCGGCGTACTGGTCGTCGGACCGTCAGCCGCGTTCATGGCCTACATCGAGCGGGTGCTGCCGAGCCTCGGGGAGAACACGGTCTCGCTGCGGGCTGTGGGCGAGCTGGTCGACGGTGTGAAGGCCACTGCGGTCGACAACGCCGCAGCTGCTGCCGTCAAGGGTTCGCTGCGGATGCGTGCGGTGCTGTCACGTGCTGCCCGCGACCGGGTGCCGAACGCGCCCACGAACCTGCGGGTGTTCATCGGCGGCGCCACGGTCGAGCTGGACGCCAACCAGCTCGACAACGTACGGCGGAACGCGCTGCGCCGTACCGTCCGCAACCGGGCCGCCGCTGAGGCCCGGAAGGGTCTGATCGCGGCACTGTGGCAGCGGTTCCCGGAGGACCTGCGCAACGGGCCTCTGGGCGACCGCGAGGCGTTCGGCGACCGCGTCACCGACACCCCGGCGTTCCGCACGTTCTTCAGCCAGTGGTGGCCGATGCTGACCCCAGAAGCGGTACTGCGGTGGCTCGGCGACCCACGCCGCCTCCAGCGATGGGCCCGCAACGACCTGACCCCCGCTGAGGTCGACGCACTCGCTACCGCGATCCGTACGACCGACGAGTTCACCATTGCCGACGTGGCGTTGCTGGACGAGCTGACCGAGTTCCTGGGACGTCCTCCGATCGTGGAGAACACCGACGAAGAGTTCGACTGGCTCGAAGGGCTGTCGGACGGCGTCAACGAAGTACTGACCACCTCCGAGCGTCGGACCCGGGCCGCGGCGGCACGGGAGGCGGAGGAGCCGGAGGAGTACGCGCACGTGCTGGTGGACGAGGCGCAGGACCTGTCCCCCATGCAGTGGCGGATGGTCACGCGGCGCGGGCCGCAGGCCAGCTGGACGATCGTCGGCGATCCTGCGCAGAGCTCCTGGCCGGATCCGGACGAGGCGCGGGCCGCGATGGACTCGATGCTGTCGCACCTGCAGCGGCATGCGTTCCGGCTGTCCACCAACTACCGGAACTCGGCTGAGATCTACTCGTTCGCCGGTGAGGTGATCCGGCAGTCGATCCCGGACGCGGACCTGCCGAACGCGGTTCGCAGTACCGGAGTGGAGCCGGAGCACCGGATCTTCGACGCCGCCAAGGTCGCCGAGGCGGCCGGTGACGCGGCCGTGGAGTTGCTGCAGCTGGTCGAGGGCACCGTCGGCGTCATCGTGCCGCCGGCGCTCCGCCCGGTCGTCGACCCGGTGCTCGCCGAGCTGAACGATCCGCGGGTGGTCGCGGTCAGCCCGCTCGACTCCAAGGGCCTCGAGTACGACGCCGTGGTCGTCGTCGAACCGGACCGGATCGTCAGCGACACACTGGGCGGCGTACGGGCGCTGTACGTCGTACTCACCCGCGCCACCCAGCGCCTGATCACCGTCAACAGCACCACCCGCTGGCTACCCTGACGCTGACGCTTACGTCCGAAGAAGTGCGGGTGCGCACCCTCACTTCTTCGGACGTAACGGTCAGGCGCGCGGTACGACGTACGAGACGAGGTCGGCGTCGTTGGCCGAGAGGTCGGCCCAGCGGGTGGTGAGGTGCAGGATCGCGAGGCCGGAGGTCGGGTACTTCTGGGTGAGCTCGACGCGCTCGGGGCTGGTGCCGTCCAGGGCCAGCTCGTCGGCGAGCCACGGGATGCCCGGCGCGTGGCCGACCACGATCACGGTGCGGGCCTCGGCCGGCGCGTCGTGGATGACGTCGAGGAGCCCTTCGCTGTCGGCGCTGTAGATCCGCTTGTCGTACCAGACGTCCTTCGCGGTGACGCCGGCCTCGGCGACGTACTTCCAGGTCTCGCGGGTGCGCTTCGACGGCGAGCACAGGACCAGGTCGGCTTCGATGCCTTGGGCAACGAGATGCCGGCCGGCGGCGCCCGCGTCGGCGCGGCCGCGGTCGGCCAACGGGCGGTCGAGGTCCGGCAGATCCGGCCTGGTCTCCGGCGGCACCGCCTTCGCGTGCCGGAGCAGGACGAGCGTGCGGTCGATCAACAGGTCCGACGGGTCAGCCATTGCGTCAGGATACGACGGCGGCTGTGAGGTTGCGGAAGACCTGTCGCGTCGCGGTGGATCTGTTCAGGGTGATGAAGTGGATGCCGGGTGCGCCGCCGGCCAGCAGGCGTTCGCACAGCTCGGTCGCGATCTCGACGCCGACCTCGCGGACGGCGGCCGGGTCGTCCTCGACGGCGAGCAGCCGCTCGGTGACGGCGGCCGGTAGCGCCATACCGGTGAGGTCGGCCATCCGCTGGATCTGCTTGATGTTCGTGACCGGCATGATGCCCGGCAGCACCGGGATGTCGCAGCCGAGCGCGGCGGCCCGGTCGACGAGCCGGAAGTAGTCGTCGGCGCCGAAGAACATCTGCGTGATCGCGTAGTCGGCGCCGGCCTGGGCTTTCGCGGCGAGCACCTGCGCGTCCGCCTCGAGCGAGGTCGCCTCCGGGTGCTTGTCCGGGAAGGCAGCGACGCCGACGCAGAAGTCGCCGAGCGAACGGATCAGCTCGACCAGCTCGATGGCGTGGTTGAGGCCTTCGGGGTGCGCGACCCACGGCTGGTTCGGACCGCCCGGCGGGTCGCCGCGGAGCGCGAGCATGTTGCGTACGCCGGATCCGGCGTACGCGCCGATCACGGAGCGCAGCTCGTCGCGGGAGTGTGCGACGCAGGTCAGGTGCCCGAGCGGCGTCAGCGACGTGTCCTGCGCGACCCGTTCGGTGACCCGGATGGTGCCGTCACGCGTTGTCCCGCCGGCGCCGTACGTGATCGAGACGAAGGTCGGCCGCAGCTGCTCGATCTCGCGGATCGACCGCCACAGCACCTCCTCCGCCTCGGCGGTCTTCGGCGGGAAGAACTCGAACGAGAAGGATCGGTCTCCGGACGCGAGCAGCTCGCGGATCGTCGGCGCACCGCCGGGAAGCGTCGAGGGAAGACCGTTGGCCATGGCGATCAGGTTACCCGCGGTGAGCCTTGGCGTCTGCCCACCGACTACGCTCCGAGACGTGGACGATGTGGACATCCCGGGCGGGATCCAGCGGGCGCTCAGTGAGTTCCTCGACCGGCAGGAGGAGCGGCTGGGCGCCATCGGGCCGGAGCTGGCCGAGCAGGTACAGGCCGCGCGGGACGCGACCAGCGGCGGCAAGCGGCTGCGTCCGTCCTTCTGTTACTGGGGTTTCCGCGCTGCGGGCGGCGACCCGGCGCTACCGATCCTGACCGCCGCGGCGAGCCTGGAGATGCTGCACGTCAGCGCGCTGGTGCACGACGACGTGATGGATTCCTCGGACGTACGGCGGGGCGCGCCAGCTGCCCATCGCCGGTTCGAGGCGCTGCAGCGGGAACGGTCCGCGAAATCGGGACACGGCGCGGATCCGGTCGGGTTCGGCGTCGGCGCCGCGATCCTGCTCGGAGACCTGTGCCTGATCTGGGCCGACGAGCTGCTGCACACGTCGGGATTCGACGCGGCGGCCCTGGCCCGGGCGGAGCGGTACTTCGACGCCGTACGGGTCGAGGTGACGGCCGGGCAGTACCTCGATCTGCTCGCGCAGGCGAGTGGCGAGTCGGACATGGATCTGGCGCTGCGGGTGCTGCGGTACAAGTCGGCGACGTACACGATCGAGCGGCCCCTGCACGTCGGTGCTGCGCTGGGTGGCGGGGACGCGCAGTTGATCTCGTCGCTGTCCGGATACGGGCTGCCGCTGGGCGAGGCGTTCCAGTTGCGCGACGATCTGCTCGGGGTATTCGGGGATCCCGCCCTCACCGGCAAGCCGGCCGGGGACGATCTGCGCGAGGGCAAGCGGACGGTCCTGATCGCGTACGCCGTCGACCACGCGTCGGAGATCCAGCTGACCGAGTTCGACCGGCTCTTCGGGCGGCCGGACCTCGACGACGACGAGATCCAACTGCTCCGCGAGATCCTCCAGGACTCCCGCGCCGTACAGGCCTGCGAAGACCTCATCACCGAGCGCACCGAGGACGCCCTCGACGCCCTCGACCAGGCCCCCTTGGCCGACGACACCGCCCGTAAGGCCCTCACCGACCTGGCGGTCGCGGCGACCTCGCGCGTCGTCTGACTACTGATCCGCCAGCAGGTTGATCAGGCGGAGGAGGTCTGCGGTGGCGGGAAGGTTGCCGAGGACGATGACCTTGAGGACGGCGCGCTCCTCGTCGTAGATCGTCTCGGCCTTGAGGTGGACCGCCTCGGGCTGGTTGAGGGCACCGTGGATGTGGGTGCTGAGGCGGTCGGCGGTGGCGCGGTCGACCGCGTCGATGTGGACGATGCTGGACGCCTCGACGTGCCGCGTGGAGCGGTCGACGGCGATCACGGCGGCCGGCGTACCGGTGAATTCCTCGAGGTCCTCGCGGGTGATCCGGTACTGCTTCCCGATCCGCACCGCCTTCAGCCGCCCGTCGCGGACGTAGTTCCGGATCGTACGGACGTGCAGGCCCAACTGGTTGGCCACCTGCTCCACCGAATACAGCTCCTGGGCCATCTTCTCAGCGTAAGGCATTTCCTTAGAATTCCCTATAAATAGCCGAATCGAGGAGCTTACGGTATTTTGGGGTACATGGTGCTACTGGCTGGAGTGCAGGTCCACGTGAGCGACACGACGCTCGGAGACGAGAGCGACGCCGTGCAACTGATCGTCGACGCGCACTACGCGCACCAGGCCGAGTGGATCGCGTTCTCGCCGGAGCAGTTGGGGGACGAGTTCTTCGAGCTGAGCAGTGGGCGGGCCGGGGCGATCACGCAGAAGTTCGTGACGTACCAGATGGGCCTGGCCGTCGTCGGCGACATCTCGGAGCGGGTCGCGGCGAGCAAGCCGCTCGCGGACTGGGTGCGGGAGAGCAACCGCGGCCGCAATCTGTTGTTCGCAGCGGACCTCGGCGAACTGACGGAGCAGCTACAGGACCGGCAGTGAGCTCAGGAGGTCGGGCGTTTCCTTCTCGGCGATGAGCACGCGGAGCTGGCCGGAGTTCGTGGTGTCCTCGGCGAAGATCTGCAGTGCGACGTCGACCGTGTCGTGGTCGTGTTCGAGCAGGTGCCGCAGGCCGGTCCACAGCACGACCTCGGGTGCGCCCGTCGACCGGTCGCTCAGCGAGTCGGCCAGTGCGTCCCAGTTCCGGCCGAACCAGCGCGGCAGATCGAACGCGGTCGCGCACAGGTCGAGGAACCCGGTCTTGTCGTGGATCTCCCCGGTGTCGAGCAGGACGAACCCGAACCCGGCGGCGGCAGCATCCCGGCGTACGTCGGCAGCGTCCGGGGCGGATCGCCAGCGGTAGACACCGGGCCGCAGCCCTTCGGTCAACAGCTTGCTCAGCGAGCTCATGAAGTTCCCCCGTTTTCCGCGATCCGGCGGAAAGACTTGTAATGGTCGTCCGTGTAATAACGCTCGCCGTCGTTGCCGGTCACGATCCGGCGGGCGCCTCGGTCCTTCTCCCCCGGCGTCTTCACGGTGTACTCGTGGTAGTAGCCGCGGTCGTGCTTGGGCAGGATCTTCTCGAGGTTGCCGAACACCACACCGTCGCGGCTGTACGGGTACGGGCCGCCCTGGTCGATCAGCTTCAGCGTGTCCTGCCCCTCCTTCGGCAGGTCCGCCACGGCGACGTACTTGAGTCCGCTGGTCGGGTCGACGTCTGCTTTCTTGTCGGCCGCACAACCGAACAGCGACGCCGCGAGGGTGATCACGAGCATGGCGATCACGACGACCGCGACGATCCGCGCGGCCTTCGGGTTGTTGATCACCGAAGCCTCCGGCTGAACGCGGCGGCCGCCTCCCCCGGATCGTCCGCCTCGGTGATCGCCCGTACGACGACCACGCGTGTTGCGCCCGCTTCGAGTACGTCGTCCAGCCGCTCCAGGTCGATGCCGCCGATCGCGAACCACGGCTTCGACTGTTTGCGGCCGGCCGCGTACGACACCAGGTCCAGACCGGCGGCCTGCCGCCCCGGCTTGGTGGGCGTCGCCCAGGTCGGCCCGACGCAGAAGTAGTCCGAACCCACCTCGTCGACCGCGGCGTTCACCTGGCTGAACGTGTGCGTCGAGCGCCCGACGATCGGACCGGGCCCGACGATCGCGCGAGCGGCATGCACCGGCAGGTCACGCTGCCCCAGGTGCAGTACGTCGGCACCCGCGGCGAACGCGATGTCAGCGCGGTCGTTGACGGCCAGGAGCTTGCCGTGCCGCCGGCACGCGTCCGCGAACACCTCCAGCGCGGCCAGCTCGTCGGCAGCCTCCATCTCCTTCTGCCGGAGCTGCACGATGTCCACGCCGCCGGCCAGCGCGGCGTCCAGGAACTGTTGGAGGTCGCCCTGCTTCTCGCGCGCATCCGTGCACAGGTAGAGCCGGGCATCCGCGAGACGGTCGGTGTGGTCAGTCACACCCCAAAGCCTGCCATGTCCCCGCAGAAGTAGGGTTGAGGGCATGCTGTGTTGGATGCCACGCCTCCGGCGCGGCGGGTCATGGGGCTGTGACTCCCGGTCTTCCCTCGTCGCTCCGGTCGCTTCGCTCCCTCCGCTCCTCAGTCCAGACCGGGAGGCCCCAT
>NZ_JBSGTS010000031.1:0-81821 GCF_053607525.1 Kribbella sp. NPDC055110 | reverse complement strand
CGATATCAACACTGCTGTTGCCGTCGGCAGCTAAATATGTTTAAAAGAGACTGGTTGTTCGTGCGCTTAGTAAAAAAGCGTCTTAAAACCAGTGTTATCACCGGGGCGGCCGCCACGCGGCCCCCCCACCGTTCGTTCGTGACCTGCTTGTGATCACGGACGGTTTACGCCAGAGTATGTTCTCGTTGCAGCCGACGGGGGTCGGGTTTTCTCGGAAGGACAGATGAAAGCGAAGCGCTCCGTCGCGATTCTCGCAGTGACCGGAATCGCCGTGGTTTCCGTTGTCGCCGGTATCGACCTCTTCAGCTCTCCTGGGAGCAGCAGTGCGTCGGAGAAGGTGTCCGGGCGGGCCGAAATGGCCGTGCTGAACAGTGGGAAGGCGATCCCTTCCGCGACCACGCCGTCGGCCAAGCCGCAGTCGGCCGCCGAGATCGCCGCCGAGGCGGTCCGGATGCGGAACCAGGTCGAGGCCGTCGAGCAGCAGCGCACTGCCCTGCAGGACGCGGCCGCGGTGAAGATGAAGGCCAAGAACGCGGCTTTGCTGCGCTATCAGGCACTTCGGGAGGCCCAGCGCTCGTCGAGCGAGGAGCGGGCCAGCCGCGACGCCGAGCGGAAGAAGTACGAGGGCACGCCGAAGGAGGTCGCGATGAACCTCCTCCCTGACCACGGCTGGAGCCAGAGCCAGTTCAGCTGCCTGGAGAAGCTCTGGAACAAGGAGTCCCGCTGGAAGGTCAGCGCCGACAACCCGACGTCGACGGCGTACGGCATCCCGCAGGCGCTCCCCGGCAACCGCATGGCGGCGTACGGCAAGGACTGGCGGACCAACCCGGTCACCCAGATCAAGTGGGGCCTGGACTACATCGAAGCCACCTACGGTTCGCCCTGCTCCGCCTGGGGCCACTCCCAATCCAAGGGCTGGTACTAACCAACCCGTTGCGTCCGAAGAAGCGGCGAGAGGTCGTCGCACTTCTTCGGACGTAATGACTCAGTGGGGATGCCAGCCGCGGGCAATGAGGGCACTGCGGACCTGCTCGAGGAAGCGATCGGGGTCGGTACGCAGGCCCACGATGGGGATGCGCAGAACGGACGACCGGCGGGTCGTCAGGTGATTCTGCCGTACGGCGTCGGCGATCGTCGCCGGAGCGTGCAGGTGATGAGCGCCTTCGATCTCCACTACCAGGTCGTATTCGGTCCACTCGTTGTCGACTACGGCCCGGCCGTCACCGAGATCGTGGACGACTTGGCGATCCGGTTCCGGCAATCCGGCCGCCCTGCACATCTGCGCGAAGTCGAGCTCCGCCATCGACTGCACACCTCCTTGCAGGTCGACGAGGAGACGGAGGATGAACTTGCGCCTGCGGTGTCGGCGGACTGCCGACACCGCGTCGGTCAACGCTGCGACGGTGACCAGCCGTTGCTGTACCGCCATGGTCATGATCAACGCGGCCTGTCGGTTGGAGGCGGCCCACAGTGCTGCCCTCACGACCGCCACAACCGGGCGGACCCGCGGAGTGCCGGCGAGCACGAGATCCGTGGCCAGCCGGCGCCGGGTTTCGTGCAGCACCACTCCCGGCCACCGGCGCGGTCGTCCGGACTTCGGGATCGAGATATGGATGGCCGGCTCGGTGAAGCCCGTCAATCCGGCCGCCTGGAGAGCCGTCACACCGTCCAACGCGGCGCGGGAACCGACTTCGATCACCGCGGTCCACCAACGTCCTCGCTCGCAGAGTGCACCGGTGACGTTGCTGATCGACTGCGGTCCGCGTCTCGCCCAGCGGCCGGATCGGAGCTCGGCCCTGATGTCCCAGCGCCCGAGTCCGACGGCGTACAACTGCCTGCGACTCGCAACGCCGTACTGCTGTGCGAACAGCTCGCCGGTGGATTCGGCCCGTCGCCGCCGATGCCCCGCCGCCCGACCCTCATGTCCTCCCATCACCCGCGAGAGCATCCCTCCCAAACCCCTTCCCGCGCCACCGCCCCCCTCCCGCCCTGTGGACAACCGCGTTACGTCCGAAGAAGCGGCGGGACCTCCCTCGAATTCTTCGGACGTAAGGAGGTGGGGGAGGATGCTGGCGTGGCGGAGTTGGCGCGGGTGGTCGGTGAGCGTGGCGAGTTGGTGCTGCGGCGGCGGTACGACGGGGCGCTGGAGTTGCGGGTCAACGGGGTCTTCGTGATGGACGACCAGGAGACGTCGAGCGAGGAACTGCTGGCGTCGGCTGCACTGGAGGCGGTGCGTCACCCTGACCGGGTGCTGGTCGGTGGGTTAGGACTCGGGTACACGGTCCGCGCGCTGCTGGCCGATTCCCGCCTCGGTCAGGTGATCGTCGCGGAGATCGAGCCGGACGTGGTGTCCTGGATGCGCTCCGGCCTGGTCCCGTCGATCCTCGACGACCCTCGTGTCGGTGTGGTGGTCGGAGACGTCCGGGCCGTCGTCACAGACCTCCCCGACGCGTCGGTCGACGCGATCCTGCTGGACGTCGACAACGGCCCGGACTTCCTTGTCTACAACGAGAACTCGGCCATCTACGCGCCCGACTTCCTGATAACGTGCCACACCAAGCTGCGCGCGGGCGGCGTCCTGACCGTCTGGTCCTCGTCCGAGTCAGCCGCTCTTGAGGCAGCCGTCCGCTCCGTCTTCGGCTCCTGCGACGTCAAGCCTGTCCCGGTCGAACTCCAGGGCCGCCCCGAGCTGTACTACGTCTATCAAGGCAATGCAGCATTACGAAGGAACCGCCCAGCGTCTGTGTCGTTGTCCACAGGTTGCCTATCAGGGCGTTCCGGAAGGGCCGATCGACGTACTCTTTTTGGCATGGGTGATGACGCGGAGTTCAGGATCGAGCACGACACGATGGGCGAGGTGAAGGTGCCTCGGGACGCATTGTGGCGGGCGCAGACGCAGCGTGCGGTGGAGAACTTCCCGATCTCCGGGCGGCCGCTGGCGCCGGCGCTCGTGCACGCGCTCGCGCAGATCAAGGCCTCGGCCGCGGTCGTGAACGCCTCGCTCGGGGTGCTCGACGCGGACCGGTCGGAAGCGATCGTTGCCGCCGCGGATCAGGTGGCGGCGGGGGAGTTCGACGCGGAATTCCCGATCGACGTCTTCCAGACCGGTTCGGGTACGTCGACGAACATGAACGTCAACGAGGTCCTGGCCACCCTCGCCACCCGCTCGCTCGGCGCGGACGTGCACCCGAACGATCACGTCAACGCGTCGCAGTCCAGCAACGACACCTTCCCGTCGGCGATCCATGTCGCCGCTACGGCCGGCGTCGTACAGGAGCTGCTGCCGGCGCTCGAGCACCTCGCGGATTCCCTGTCCCGTAAGGGATCCGAGTTCGCCGAGGTGGTGAAGTCAGGGCGGACGCATCTGATGGATGCGACCCCGGTGACGCTCGGCCAGGAGTTCAACGGCTACGCGCAGCAGATCAGCCGCGGTGCCGCGCGTGTGCGGGCGACGCTTCCGCGGGTCGCCGAGCTGCCGCTGGGCGGGACGGCTGTCGGGACCGGGATCAACACGCCACCTGGCTTCGCGGCCGCGGTCATCACCGAGCTGAACAGCCGGACCGGGCTGGAGCTGACCGAGGCCGAGGACCACTTCGAGGCCCAGGGGGCTCGTGACGGGCTGGTCGAGCTTTCCGGGCAACTGAAGACGGTCGCGGTCAGCCTGACGAAGATCTGCAACGACCTGCGCTGGATGGGTTCCGGGCCGCGCGCCGGGCTCGGCGAGATCGCATTGCCGGATCTGCAGCCCGGGTCGAGCATCATGCCCGGCAAGGTGAACCCGGTGATCTGCGAGGCGACGTTGATGGTCGCCGCCCAGGTGATCGGCAACGACACCACGATCACCGTGGCCGGTGCCGGAGGCAACTTCGAGCTGAACGTGATGCTGCCGGTGATCGCGCGCAACCTGCTCGAATCCATCAACCTGCTGGCGAACAGCTCCCGCCTGCTCGCCGACCGCTGCGTCGACGGCATCACGGCGAACGTCGACCACGCCCGCGCGCTGGCCGAGTCGTCCCCGTCGATCGTGACCCCGCTGAACCGCTACATCGGGTACGAGAATGCGGCCGTCGTCGCCAAGAGTGCTTTGAAACAAGGGAAAACGATCCGCGAGGTCGTGATCGAGAACGGTCACGTCGAGAAGGGAGACCTGACCGAGGAGCAGCTGGACGCGGCCCTCGACGTACTGTCCATGACCCGGCCGGTGCAGTCGTGACCGACGGCGTGACGCAGGAAGTCAGGCGGTACTGGGAGCCGGGGACGACGATCGAGTGGGTGTACGAGGGCACCGGGCGGCATGCGGACAAGCCGAACGTGCGGCCGATGACGGTCGTGCGTGACGACGCGGACGGGCTGGTCGCCTGGCTCGCTCCGGGTACGCCGTTGCTCAAACCGGTCCTCGCCGACGGGCGGGAGATGCGGCGTGCCGGTCCGGTCGCGATGTTCACCGAGGAGCGGGTGCTGAAGCTCGACGTCTGGCACGGGACCGGGATCCTCAAGGTGTCGCCGCCCGGGAAGCCGTGGTCGGTCTGGTACTTCTGGGGCGAGGACGGGACGTTCCACGGGTGGTACGTGAACCTCGAGCGGGAGCATGTGCGCGACTGGGCTTCCCGGCGTACCAGCACTGTCGATCATGTGCTTGACCTCTGGATCAACCCGGACCGCAGCATCGACTGGAAGGACGAGGACGAGCTGGAGGGCGCGGTCACCGCCGGGCGGTTCACCGCGGCCGAGGCGGAGGCGATCGTCGCCGATGCGCACGCTGCGATCCGTGACATCGAGGCCTGGACGTCGCCGTTCTCCGACGACTGGCAGTTCTGGTCCGCGCCGCCGGACTGGCGACTGCCCGTCGCGCCGACGACCCATCAGCCGACTCTGATCGCGGCGGAGCTCCACAGCGGCTGACAACACAGGTGGGTCACGAGCACTTCCATCCGGCAGGTTCGGACTTACCTTGGAAACATGTACACGATCGAGTTGCAGGACGAGGAGCTCCAGATACTGCGATCCGCGCTCAGGAGCTACCTCCAGGCCTTCGGCCACAACGAAGCCGACCTTGTCCAGGCCGCGAAGAAGCTGATGCTCAAACTGCCCGAAGCCGTCGAATCCCAGGCCGGCTGACAGCCAGTCCCGCACCGCCTCCAGCTCAGCGCCCGGACTCCTCGCACCGCCGATCCTTGGACCCGGGCCGGCCACCTCCGGTTGCGCGGGCGGACTGTGCGGGGACGGGTTTTCTGGTGCTTCCCGCCAACTGTTTTTCAGCTGCGCGGGCGGGGGACGGGCGTTCTGGTGCTCCTGCTTCAGCTGCGCGGGCGGACTGTCAGGGGGACTGGTTTTCTGGTGTCGGTGAAGAAGTCGTTGCCTTTGTCGTCGACGACGATGAAGGCCGGGAAGTCCTCGACCTGGATCTTCCAGATCGCCTCCATGCCGAGCTCCGGGTACTCGATCACGTCGACGGACTTGATGCAGTCCTGTGCCAGTCGTGCCGCCGGCCCGCCGATCGACCCGAGGTAGAACCCGCCGTGCTCCTTGCACGCCGCCGTCACCTTCGCCGACCGGTTGCCCTTGGCAAGCATGACGAACGATCCACCGGCCGCCTGGAACTGATCGACGTACGCATCCATTCGCCCGGCAGTCGTCGGCCCGAACGACCCGGACGCGTACCCCTCCGGCGTCTTCGCCGGCCCCGCGTAGTACACGGCGTGATCACGGAGATACGCAGGCATCGGCTCGCCCGCGTCCAGCCGCTCCTTGATCTTCGCGTGCGCGATGTCCCGCGCCACCACCAGCGGACCGCTCAGCGACAGCCGAGTCTTCACCGGCAGCTTGGACAGCTCGTCGCGGATCTCGCTCATCGGCCGGTTCAGGTCGATGCGGACGACCTCGGTGTCGTCGGACAGGTGCGCGTCCGTGGTGTCCGGCAGGAACCGCGCCGGGTCGCGCTCGAGCTGCTCCAGGAACACACCTTCCGGCGTGATCTTCGCCAGCGCCTGCCGGTCCGCCGAGCAGGACACCGCGATCGCGACCGGGCAGGACGCGCCGTGCCGCGGCAGCCGGATCACGCGGACATCGTGGCAGAAGTACTTCCCGCCGAACTGCGCCCCGATCCCGAACTCCTGCGTGAGCTTGAAGACCTCCTCCTCCAGCTCCACGTCCCGGAACCCGTGCCCCAGCGGCGATCCCGTGGTCGGCAGCGTGTCGAGGTAGTGCGCGGAGGCGTACTTCGCGGTCTTCAGCGCGTACTCGGCCGACGTGCCTCCGACCACGACCGCCAGGTGGTACGGCGGGCAGGCCGCCGTACCCAACGACCTGATCTTCTCGTCCAGGAACTCCATCATCCGCGACGGGTTCAGGACCGCCTTGGTCTCCTGGTAGAGGAACGACTTGTTCGCGGAGCCGCCGCCCTTGGCCATGAACAGGAACTTGTACGCCGGGTCGCCGCTGCCGGCCGGGGTCGAGTAGAGCTCGATCTGCGCCGGGAGGTTGGAGCCGGTGTTCTTCTCGTCCCACATGTTCAGCGGGGCCATCTGCGAGTAGCGCAGGTTCAGTTTCGTGTAGGCGTCGTACACGCCGCGGCTGATCCATTCCTCGTCGACCGCGCCGGTGAGTACGCCCTCGGACTTCTTGCCCATCACGATCGCGGTGCCGGTGTCCTGGCACATCGGGAGGACGCCGCCGGCCGAGATGTTCGCGTTCTTCAGCAGGTCGAGCGCGACGAACCGGTCGTTCCCGGACGCCTCCGGGTCGTCGATGATCCGCCGCAGTTGCGCGAGGTGTGCGGTCCGCAGGTAGTGCGAGATGTCGTGCATCGCCTCCGCCGTCAGCGCCTGCAGCACTTCCGGTTGAACCTGCAGGAACGTCCGATCGCCTGCGGTGAACGTGCTGACACCCTCCGTCGTCAGCAGCCGGTACTCCGTCTCGTCAGCACCCAACGGCAACAGATCGGAGTAGTTGAAGTCGGCAGACACCGGGCATACCTCCACACAGACTGGACTGGATCCCCAAAGCCTAACTCTCGCTCTCAGGGGTCGGATCAGGGGTGAATCGGGGAGGAAACGGGTCTGCGGGCGGGGGTGGGCGCGCGTATGGTTTTGGGGTGGCTCAGGATGACGTTCCCCAGGAGAACCGCCCGCAGGATGTCGTGCCCGCGCAGGGCGGTGACGATCCGGTGCTGCGGCGGCGGGTGTCCGATCTCGAGCGGGAGGAGGTCGCCGACATCCTCCGTGACGCCGCGGGCGAGGGCCGGCTGTCGTACGCCGAGCTCGAGGACCGGCTCGAGACGCTGTACGCCTCCAAGACGTACGGCGAACTCGTCGAGCTGACCGCCGACCTGCCGAGCGGCCCGCGGGCGCAGAGCGTGCCGTCCACCACCCCGCAGTACGGCGGTGCGCTGGTGGAGACCGGTCCGGTGCTGAACGTGTTCATGTCCGAGTCCAAGCGGATGGGGAACTGGCTGGTCCCGCAGCGCCAGGAGGTGAACGCGGTCCTCGGCGACGTCACGCTCGACTACACCGAGGCGCAGATCCCGTTCGACGAGATCACGATCGACGTGAAGTCGATCCTCGCGGACGTGAAGATCCGGGTCCCGCAGAACGCGATCGTCCTCCTCGACAGCAACCCGATCCTCGGCTCCGTCTCCGAACAGGAAGCCGGCCTGAAAGCCGTCCCGGACCCGAACGCCCAGCCCGCCGCCCCCAAACGCTTCCACATCCGCGGCACCGCCATCCTCGGCGAAATCAAAATCAAACGAGGCCCCCGCCTGAGCAAGCGCCTCGGCCTCACCTGACTCAGCGCTAACAGGCAGTAGCCGGATCGTTATAGCATCCTTGCTATGCCCTGGGGTACCGTTGAACTTGAAGCCGAGGTGCGTACTTGGCTCGAAGCTCTACCGACCGATCTGTTCGCCCGTGCCGCCTTCTACGTGGATCTCCTTGCTGAGCGCGGTCCGCTGCTGGGGGAGCCGTACACCAAACAGATCGAGGGAAAGCTCCGTGAGTTGCGCTTCTGGCTTGAACAGGATGCGATGCGGGTTACCTACTGGATCGCGACCGACCGGCGGATCGTTCTGCTGACCGTGTTCAGGAAGAGCCGGATGCGGGAGGTTCGGGAGATCGACAGGGCGGTGCGGGCGTATCGCAGATGCGTACGCGAAGCCCATATGGTCGCAGCGACGGAGGAGGACTGAGGTGACTGACCGGACTGGATGGGATGGTCTGCGGGAGCGCCGGATGGCCGAGCCTGGCGCATTGGACGCGTACGACGCCACGCGCCGTGCCTTCGAACTGGGGGCCAGTGTTCGGACGATGCGTGAGCAGCGTGGTTGGACACAGACGAGGCTGGCTGAGGCAGCCGGGATGACCCAGTCCGCGCTGGCGCGGTTCGAGGCCGGAGGGACCGTGCCCACTCTTGCTTTGCTGGAGCGCATCGCCCACGCATTCCATGCCCAGCTCGTCGTTCGCTTCGACGAAACAAGTCCTGCGGCCTAGGTCCTGTCGGGCGAGCTCGCCGTTCGGCGGTGGTCGGCGAGTAGGTCGGACAGCCAGTACCTGAACGCAGGGACGTTGCGTACGTGGTCATCGCCGAGTTGGAGCTTTCTTTTGGGGGCGTTCGGCACGATGGCGAAGTAGCGGTCGCCTGGCGGTCCGGTCAGTTCGGCGATGGTGTCGATGTCGCTCCAGGCCAGGAACCGCCGGCGCCCCAGCCGGATACCCGAGCCGTCAACGGTCAGGACCGGCCGCAGCGCGACAAGTTGCCAGATGCCGAAACCGCCGCCGACCAAGCACGCGGTCATGAGCAGCACTGTCACGGTGGGCCAGACGCCGCCGCTCTTCAGCGCATTCGGCAGTTCGGTACCGATGAGGAACAGCAGAAAGAACGGCCCCGACACGCCTTGCCGCAGCATCGGTCGGCGCCGCAGCGGAAAGCTCACCTGCCCGGACCGCCGCAACTCGGCGGTCCAGACCTCAGTGGGCCCGTCGCCGATCGCTGTCATTGTCGTCCTGTCGGGTGCCGGTGTGGCGCTGGTCCTCGAGGACCTCTTCGAGCCAGGTTTGGAAGGTTTGCAGGTCGTTGACGTGTTGCTGGGTGAGGACGAGGTTCTTGGCCCAGACGTTCTTGGGGTGGATCTGGAGTTGGCGGGCCATCTTAGGCCCGGAGATGGGGCCGATGGAGCCGATCTCGTCCCAGGGCAGGAAGCGGCGGCGGCCTTGGTGGATGCCGCGGTGGTCGATGACGAGGAGCGGGCGCTGGGTGACGAGCTGCCAGGTGATGCCGAGCACGAGAGCGGCGCACAGCGTGATCAGCAGGTAGGCGATGACCGGCCACCCGTGGTCGAACATGTCCGGGATGGTGCTCGCGCCGAAGAATGCCGTGGGCAGGAACAGTAGCCCTGGAAACTGCAGGAACGACCAGCGGCGGAGGGGGAACTCGACGCGGCCGTTGCGGTGCATCTCGACCATCCAGGCCTCGGGCAGTCGCTCGCCCATCACAGTCATGGTGCCCCCAGCTCTCACGACTCCACCCCCGGAGCAGATCTCACTGTAGTGCACGACACTTGGCATATGGGGCGGATCCGCGTGGTGCTCAGTTGGGCGTTCGTACGCGGTCCGGCAGCGGCGTACGAGCTGGCCGATTCCGGCTCCTCCCTGTTCGGGATCGGGGCCGTCGTGGCGATGCTTCTCGTCGGTGTGCTCGGGGCCGGAGTCGGCGCGCTCGTCGCCCTCGTGGCGCACAGTTCGGTCGGCGATGCGGCGTTCGTCGGCGGGATGATCGGCCTCGGCGCGGTGATGGCCTGGCTGGTGCTGACCCTGGTTGTCGTGGCTGTTCTCTGGGTCCGGGGCGTCAGTCCGGTGGAGACCGCGACCGGTGAGCGGCCGGCCGGGCGGCACGCTGCGCATTCCTCCGGATGGCGGCGGCGTGGGGAGCCGCTCGTACCGGGCAGCCTCGTGGCGTTCTTCGTGCTGATGGTGATCCCGTTCGGGGCGGAGGGTCTGCACGCACGGAGCGTGGCGCGCCCGGCGGACGGGCCGACCGCGATCATCGACGGGGCGGTGGTCAAGATCCACGAGCCCGGGTGGTTCGACAAGGGCTCCGGCACGGTGGACATCCGGTACGTCGTCAGCGGTGTGGAGCACACGTTCAACACCACACGCGACCCCGGCGAGCACGTCCTCCGGCTGAGCGACGTCGTACCGGTCGAGTACGTCCTCGCCGAGCCGGGGAAGGGGCGTGCTGTGTGGATGCTCGAGTCGGCGCGGGAGGACACGGGGTTCTGGCTGTGGCTCGCCGGCGGATGCGCCGTACTCGCACTGCTCAGCGGCGCTGGGTACCTCGGTGGGCGGTTGCGGTCCAGCGGCCGGCGTGGCGGTTGATCTCGATCGGGTGGTCGAAGGTCGCCGAAATCAGTTCGGTGGTGATGACGTCGTCGACCGGGCCGGCGGCCAGCACGCGGCCCTCGCGGAGGAGGGCGGCGTGGGTGGTGCAGGTGGGGAGTTCCTCGAGGTGATGGGTGACGAGGACCCACGCCAGGTGCGGGTGGCTCAGGTGGATCTGGTCGAGCGTCTCCAGCAGCTGCTCGCGCGCGGCGACGTCCAGGCCGGTCGACGGCTCGTCCAGCAGGAGCAATTGCGGGTCCGAGATCAGCGCCCGCGCGATCAGCGCGCGACCACGCTCGCCCTGCGACAGCGTGGTCCAGTGCGCGCCGGCCAGCCCGCCGATCCCGAGCAGCTCGATCAGCTCCAGAGCGCGAGCCTCCTGCACGGGAGTCGGCTCCCAGCGTGGCATGCGCTCGATCGTCCCGGTGAGACCGGTCAGTACGACGTCTTGGATGCTCAGCGGCGAACGCAGCGGGTGCCGCGGATTCACGTGCCCGATGGACTCGCGCAGGGTGCGAATGTCGACCGTACCGAGCCGGCGTCCGAGGATCTCGACCGTACCGCGGGTCGGATGCGTGACCGCGCCACACAACCCGAGCAGTGTGCTTTTGCCCGCGCCGTTCGGCCCGAGCAGCGCCCACCGCTCACCCTCGCCCGCGGTGAGCGACACCCCGGACAGCAACGGCTTGCCGTCCCGGACGAAGTCGACGTCCTTCAGTTCGAGCACCCGTAAACCTCCTCGTACAACGCCTTCAACTCGTCGGCACTTGCTTCCCGCCCGGTCGCGTCCGTGTGCCGCTGCACGTGCCGCGCGAACTCCCGCTCCTGTTCCGGAGACAGCCGGATGCCGTACACAGACTGCAGCACATGCGCGATCCCACCCTTACCGGACTGGCTGTTCACGCGTACGACGGCCTCGTACCCACGCCCGACGTCCGCCGGGTCGATCGGCAGATAAGGCACTTCCCAGACACCAGGACCCTGTACGGCGAACCCCTTGCGGATCGCGTCCTGGTGCGTCCCCGAGAAGGCGGTGTAGACCAGCTCCCCGACGTACGGATGCCTGGGATGGATCGGCATCCGCGTGCAGTACTCCACCACTGAACGGATCCCGTCGATGTCCGAGAAGTCGATCATCGGGTCGACGCCCTGCGCGTGCAGGTTGAGCGCGAGGGTGGCGATGTCGACGTTGCCGGTGCGTTCGCCGTTGCCGAAGATGCAGCCCTCGACGCGTTGGGCTCCCGCTAGCACTGCTAGCTCCGCGCAGGCGATCCCCGTACCGCGGTCGTTGTGCGGATGCACCGACAGGATGACGCCGTCGCGGCGCGGCAGGTTCTGGTGCATGTATTCGATCTGGTCGGCGTACACGTTCGGTGTCGCGGCCTCGATCGTCGCGGGCAGGTTCAGGATCACGGGCCGATCCGGTGTCGCATCCCACTGCTTGGTGAGGTGATCCGCCAGCTCGAGCACGTAGTCCGGTTCGGTCAGGTTGTAGACCTCGGGCGAGAACTGGAACCGCACCGAGTCCCCGGCCAGGCGCAGGATCTCCTCGGAGCCGGCGTAGATCATCGACGCCAGTTCGTCCCGCGTACGGCGCAGTACGACGTCCCGCCACACCGGCGCGGTCGCGGCGTACATGTGGATCACCACGTCGCCGCGGATGCCCGCGACCGACTCCACGGTCCGCTCGATCAGGTCCCGGCGGGCCGGTGTGAACACCACGATCGCGACGTCGTCCGGGACCAGGTCGGACGTCGCCAGGAGCCGTACGAAGTCGAAGTCGGTCTGGGACGCGGACGGGTAGCCGACCTCGATCTCTTTGTAGCCGATGGCAACCATCAGCTCGAAGAAGCGGCGCTTGCGTTCGGGGTCCATCGGGTCGGCCAGCGCCTGGTTGCCGTCGCGGAGGTCGACCGGCACCCAGAGCGGCGCCGTCGTGATCCGGCGGCCCGGCCAGGTGCGTTCGACGGGCGCGACCGGGACCCGGGCGAAGATGTCGCGATAGCGGTGGCTGGGCATGGAGGAGGGCTGCTGGCGATTCATGAGGAGGTCCTTCCGGGGGAGCTGGGAGGACCGGCGGACGCTGCACTCCACGGAGGGAGCGCCGGTCGAATCAGCTCCAGCCGTGGCGGCCGAGAAGGAGACCCGAAAGCAAGCGCATGCCGAGCACCGTATCAACTCCTCAGACAAGCTGACAAGCTCTAGAATGGTCGGCATGATTCGCCGTCATCCGCTCGTCGAGCAGGCCGCTGAGGAGTTGCTGCGCCGGATCGGGAGCGGTGAATGGGTGCTCGGCGCCAAGCTTCCCGGCGAGACCACGTTGGCCGCGCAGCTCGGCGTCGGCCGGTCCACGATCCGCGAGGCCGTGCGGGAACTGGCCGGCCGGCGGGTGCTGGAGAGCCGTCAGGGCGCGGGCGTGTTCGTGATCGCGCTCCAGGCCGCCGAGGACTGGGACAAGGTCCTGCGGAAGGCGGACATCACCGACGTACTGGAAGGCCGGCTGGCGATCGAGACCGAGGGCGCCCGGCTGGCGGCGAGCCGTCGTACGCCGGCGGACCTGAAGAACTTCCGCTACACGCTCGCGGACCGCCAACGGGCCGCCGTGAAGGCGCCCGACGACTGGTACATCGAGGCCGATCTCGCGTTCCACCGCGCGGTCGTGACGGCCGCGCACAACGCCGTACTCACGGAGCTGTTCGACACGTTCGTGCCGCGGATCCGACGCGCGATGATCGACATGCTCAAACTCGACGAGGAACACCGGCACCGCCACGACCAGGCCGCCCACGAGGCGATCGCGGACGCCATCCGCGCCAAGGACCCAGCCCTGGCCGCCGCCCGCGCCCGCGAACACCTAAGCGCAGTTCGCAGTTCGATGAACTAGTCGCGGTGCTGTTCGTGGAGGGAGCGGAGCCAGGGGGCGAGGGCGTCCAGGTCCTGGACGTTGTCCTGGGGAATCGAGATCGGCCGCGTACGGCGGTCCGCCGGGTTGATCTGCACCGCGCGGGCCAGCGGCCAGCCGGTGGGCTCGTCGATGCTGGTGATGCCCGACCACTGCAGGCTGCGGCCGCGGGTGATGCCCTCGGCGTCGACCGTGATGACCGGGCGGTTCGTGATCAGCTGCCACGCGGTCAGGCCGGTGCCGTACACGAACGCCGCGAGTGCTGTCAGCCGCAGTACGCCGAGTGCGCCCGACACACCGTCCGCGCGCAGGTGCTCGACGTTCGTCCAGGCCGACAGCACCATCAGCAGCCCGAATCCGGCCAGCCGCACCGCGAGCCTGCTGCGGCGCGGCCGGAAGTCAACGCTGCCGTTGGACTCCAGCTCGGAGGTCCAGGTCTCGGCCGACACCCTCAGGAACCCCACTTCTCCGCGTGCTCGGCCGCGGTCGGCGGGTCGGCGCCGTGCCGGGTGCAGGTGATCGCCGCGGCCTTCACCGCGTAGTCCACGACGTCCCGCAGGTCCTCGGACGTGAGCCCGGCCAGCCGCCGCTCGCCGAGCAACCCGCGCGCGTCCAGTCCGGCGATGAGCGCCGACATGAACGAGTCGCCCGCGCCCACGGTGTCCACGACCTCGATCACCGGCGCGGTCACGTCCACGTGTGCGTCCCGGGAAACCCCGAGCGCGCCGTCGCCGCCGCGCGTGATCACCACGCACTGCGTCCGGTCGGCGGTCAGCAGCTCCTTCGCGATGTCCATCGGCGCGAGACCGGGCCGTAAGAACTCGCAGTCCTCGTCACTCAGCTTCACCAGATCGCTCAGCGCCGCAAGCGCCCGTACGGCGTCCCAGGTCGACACCGGATCGGGCGTGATGCTCGGCCGCGCGTTCGGGTCGAGCGTCACGGTGACCGGCTGATCGGCGACCGATTCCAGGAACTCGCGGATCGCCGTGGCGCCAGGCTCGAGCACGGTCGCGATCGAGCCGGTGTGGACGGCCGGGCAGCCGCGGGACAGCGACAGCGCCGGCGGTTCCCAGGTGATGTCGAACTGGTACGTCGCCACACCGGCCGCGTCCAGCGTCGCAGTCGCCGTACTGGTCCGGAACTTCGGGTCGACCGATCCGGGCGCGAGCTGGACACCGTTCCCGAACAGATGCGCGCCGAGCTGATCGCCGTACGCGTCGGTCCCGATCCGGGTCACCAGCTCGGTCGGTACGCCGAGCCGGGCGAGCCCGACCGCGACGTTCGCCGGCGAACCACCGGGCGTCGCGTTGCTCTTCCCGTTTCCGTTGCGGGCCTTCGCGGGTCCGACGATGTCCACCAGAGCCTCGCCGACGACGAGGAGCGGAGCGGTCATCGGGCGTGCTCGAAGTCGATGGCGGAGTACGCGCGGAGCTTCTCCAGCTGGTGGACGCTCTCGATCGAGCGGATCGTGCCGCTGCGGGAGCGCATCACGAGCGAGTGGGTGCGGGCGGTGGAGCGGCCGTAGCGGACCCCGCGGAGCAGTTCGCCGTCGGTGATACCGGTCGCGACGAAGAAGCAGTCGTCACCGCTCACCAGGTCGTCGGTGTCGAGCACGCGGTCCAGGTCGTGCCCGGCGTCGAGCGCCTTCTGCCGTTCCGCGTCGTCGCGCGGCCAGAGCTTGCCCTGGATCTTCCCGCCGAGGCATTTCATCGCGCAGGCGGCGATGATGCCCTCGGGCGTACCGCCGATGCCGAGCAACATGTCCAGACCGGTGTCCGGGCGGGCCGCCTCGACCGCGCCCGCCACGTCGCCGTCGGAGATGAACTTGATCCGCGCGCCGGTGGCCCGGATCTGGGTGGCGAGCTCGTCGTGCCGCGGCCGGTCCAGCAGTACGACGGTGACGTCGTCGACCGAACTGCCCTTCGCCTTCGCGACGCGGCGGATGTTCTCCGCGACCGGGAGCCGGATGTCGACCACCTCGGCCGCCTCCGGGCCGACGACGAGCTTCTCCATGTAGAAGACCGCGGACGGGTCGTACATCGAGTTCCGCGCGGAGACCGCCATCACCGCGATGCCGTTGTTCATGCCCTTCGCGACCAGCGTCGTACCGTCGACCGGGTCGACCGCCACGTCGCAGGCCGGGCCCTCACCGGAGCCGACCTGCTCGCCGTTGTACAGCATCGGGGCGTTGTCCTTCTCGCCCTCGCCGATCACCACGACGCCGTCCATACCGACGGTGCCGATCAGCGTACGCATCGCGTTCACCGCCGCGCCGTCGGCGCCGTTCTTGTCGCCGCGACCGACCCAGCGGCCCGCCGCCATCGCCGCGGCCTCGGTGACCCGGACCAGTTCGAGGGCGAGGTTCCGGTCGGGCGCGTGCGCGTCGACCTCCAAGTGGGCCGGTGGGCTGGTCGGATCGCTCATGCCAACGGATCGTAGCCAACGCCCTTGGGGGGTGTTCGGGCGGATTGCACCTCGCGAGACACTGTCGTCATGAGTTCCACAGGTCAGGACGCTTCCGACGAGGCTGCCGCCCAGCAGAAGGCCGACGTGAAGGCTGATGTGAAGGCGGACGTGCGGGCGCAGGAGAAGGCGCGGGAGCGGGCGCAGGTCCAGGCGGAGGCGAACGAGTACCGGCAGGCGTACCGGCGGGACAAGAAGAAGTCGCAGACCGTCGGGAACATGGTGTTCGCGCTGGTGATCTGCCTCGCGGTGGTCGCGTTCCTGATCACGGTCACCTGGCGGCCGAAGAAGGAGGAGAAGCCCAACGCGGTCGAGTACACCGCCCAGCTCGAGGACGCGCGAAAGGCCGCCGCCTGGGTGCGCGGACCGGAGCCGATGCCGTCCGGGTGGACCGCGACCAGCGTGGAATTCCGCACGCCGCAGCAGGAGCCGATCACCTGGCATCTCGGGGTCGTGACGAACGAGAAGAAATACGTCGGCCTCGAGCAGTCGAATGTCAGCGGCGGCAAATACGTCGCCGACAAGCTCGGCCGGACGACGGACGACGGTACGGCGTCGGTCGGCGGCGTGACCTGGCAACGCAAGGTGCTGCTCGACCGGAAGAACGAGAACGCCTTGCTGCTGGTGGGTTCCGGGGTGACGACGATCGTCGCCGGAAATGCCGGATATCCGGCGCTTGAAGCGTTCGCTTCGGTCCTTCACTGACATTTGCGCTGACCTGCGGCAACCGGCGGACTGCCCATTTTCCGGTCATTTCCGACCACTTTCCGGACGGTCGTTGACACATGCCCACGGCAAGCGGTTCGATCGAGGCTCGGCTTGCGTACGCTCGGGGACCAGCAGAAGGGTCGTCGAATGGTCGCGCCGTCCCCGGTGGGGAGTTGACCCGCAAATGTTCATCACGGGGCTTTTGCTGGGCGCAGACAGCTCACCGCATCTCGGTGCTCCCTGGCAGTTGCTGGCCTATCAGGGCGGCACGCTGCTCGGCGCCGCCCTGGAGAGCGCCCGGGAATGCGCTTTCGATCAGCTGGTCGTGACGCTGGGCAGCGCGTCGGAGCAGGTCCACGACCGGATCGACCTCGACGGGGTGCGGGTCGTCGAGTCGCCGCACTCCGACACCGGTAGCTCGTCGATCGTGCCGGCCCTTGATGCCGTCGACCGCCGGGCCGACGGCATCGTCGTACTGCTCGGTGATCAGCCCGGGATCACGTCCGCCACCGTCTGGTCGCTCGTCGCCGAGGCCTCCACGCCGATCGGCGTCAGCCGGTACGACGACGGCGAGAGCTACCCGTGCTGGTTCGGCCGGGAGCTCTTCGGCGAACTCCGCGACCTGCGCAGCGACGCCGACCTGTGGGACCCGATCCACGAAGGCACCCACCCCGTCACCCGAGTAGATGCCATCGGCAACATCCCGCCGCGCGCCACCACCTGGTCCGCCTACCACCAGCTCCTGGCCGACGGCGCCACCCCCACCGACGACCTCCCCCTGGACACCCACCACATCCCCACCGCCCCGCACGCCCGTCGCCGACGCCGCACGAACACCTGACCGCGGGCACCGCGGACCGCCACCACTCATCAATTGCGCCGACGCGGCGGCTCGCACGCTCAGCGCGCGGCTGCGAGCGGCCTCGTGAGCGCATTGATGAGTGGTGGCGGTCCACCTACTCGGCGCCGGCTAGGCGCAGGCCGACCACGCCGGTGACGATCAGCGCGATGCAGGCGAGGCGCATCGGGGTGATCGGCTCGTGGAACAGGACGACGCCGAGGATCACAACGCCGACCGAACCGATCCCGGTCCAGATCGCGTACGCCGTACCGACCGGGAGGCGATCGAGTGTCTTCGCGAGCAGGACGACCGAGATCACGCCGAACACGAGCACGCCGAGCGTCGGCCAGAGCCGGCTGAAGCCCTCGCTCGGTTTCAGGCTGAGCGCGAACGCGATCTCGAACGCCGCCGCGGCGAGCAGGATGATCCATGCCATCAGGCCGCCAGTGCTCCTCTCAGATGCCGGTGCGTGACAGTCGCGACCCGCGCGCCGAGCGCGGCCGCGGTCCGCAGGTCGGTGGCCGGCGGCGCCTTCTCCGCGGACAGGTCCGCGTCGGACTGCGCCATCGCACCGAGCCAGCTGCCGAGCCGGTTCAGGTCCTCGATGCTCGCGGTGCTGTCCGCCCAGCCCGGGTAGATGTCGAGGCCGACCCAGATCATCCCATGCTGCGCGGCGAACACGGACAGGTCGACCAGGCTGTTCAGCTTGTCGCCGGACATCGCCTTCGAGTTGGTGAATCCGGCCGCGATCTTGTCCCGCCAGCCGAGGTCGGCCGCCCAGATCCGGACGCTCTCCTCGGCGAACTTCTTGAACACCCAACTCGGGCTCCCCATGTACGTCGGTGCGCCGAAGATGATCGCGTCGGCAGCGGTCAGCCGCTCCCACACGTCCTCGGTCAGCTCGTCCAGCGGCACCAGATCGGTCGTGGTCCCCGGAACCGACGCGGCGCCTTCGGCCACCGCCTCGGCCTGCTTCGCGGTGTGGCCGTAGCCGGAGTGGTAGGCGATCGCGATCCGAGCGTTGCTCATGTCTGCTTCCTCCTGAGTCTTTAGCGGACTACAGTCCGTCTTATGAACGACAGTACCGGACCGCAGTCCGCTTTACAACGGAGCCTGCCGGTCGTGGGGGAGCCGCGGCCGGAACGGGCGGATGCGCGGCGCAACCGGCTGCGTGTACTGGAGGCCGCCGAGCGGCTGTTCACCGAGCGCGGCGTGAAGAACGTGTCATTGGACGCGATCGCCGCGGAGGCGGGCGTCGGGAAGGGGACCGTGTTCCGCCGGTTCGGCGATCGCGCCGGCCTGGCGGTCGCGCTGCTCGACGAGCGCGAGCAGGAGTTGCAGGCGAAGATCATCAGCGGTCCACCGCCGCTCGGACCGGGCGCGCCGCCCGTCGTCCGCGTGATGGCGTTCCTCGACGCGTACCTCGACCTACTCGATCGGCACGTCGCCCTGTTCATGGACAGCGAGAACGCCTCGGACGGCGCGCGCTACCGCATCGGCTCGTACCACCTCTGGCACCGCCACCTGTCCCACCTGATCGAATCCGCCCGCCCCGAACTCGACGCGGACTACACGGCCCACGTTCTGCTAGCACCGCTAGCCGCCGACCTACACAAGGCCCTCCGAGACCAGGGCTACGACCTGGACCGAATGAAAGCCGGCCTCCAAACCCTCACAACCACCCTCCTGACGACGTGACCCGCGAGCGCTGAACCCACTCCCCGCGTGACCCGCGAGCGCTCAACCGACCCGCTGCTTCGTGGGCGGCTGGCGGGTTATGTGACCGGTGGCGGAATGTAGTTCCGGCTCTGCGCAAACCTTCACCAGCCGGATCTCGGGGAGGTTGCTGAGCGAGGAGTGGGTGCGGTCGGGCGTTTCCGTGAAGCCGTAACGCGTGTAGAAGCGGCGCGCGCGGATGTTTGCCTCGAGCACCCAAAGTTGGACGGCGGTGCAGCCGGCTGCGCAGAGGTCGGCGCAGGCAGCGTCGGTCAGGGCGCGGCCGGCGCCGGTTCCCCAGTGGTCGGGGTGGACGAAGAGCGCGTACAGCTCGCCGGTGTTCGGTGGCGCTGCCTCATCACGCTCCGGCCCAACACCGGCGTACCCGATCACCTGCTCGCCGGCGACTGCGACGTACAGCCGGGATCGACCGGCATCGATGCTGTTCGCCCAGGAGGACGCGATCGAGTCCGGGTCCATCGCGTCCAGGAAGTCCTGGGGGACGAGGCCGGTGAACGCCGCTCGCCAGCTGGCTACGCGAGCTTCAGCGGCACCGAGCAGATCCTCCGGCCGTGCCGATCGCGTCGCGAGGTTTCCCGGTCGGGCGGGCATTGGGTGTTCAGTCGGGCTTCTTCTCGTGGGCGGCTTGGGCCTTGGTGAGGCGTTCGCGGGCGCCGTCCAGCCAGCGTTGGCAGGTGGCGGCGAGTTCTTCGCCGCGCTCCCAGAGGGCGAGGGAGTCCTCGAGGCTGGTGCCGCCGGCCTCGAGTTTGCGGACCACGTCGACGAGCTCCTCGCGGGCCTGCTCATACGTCATCTCGGGTCGGTCGCCGCTCACTTGTCCTCCTCGGACTTGACTTCGACCGCGAAGCGGCCGTCACTGACCCGCGCCTGCAGCAGGTCACCCGGCGCCACCTGCGCCAGTTCCCGTACGGCGGTGCCGTCGGCCAACTGCAGAACGGAGTACCCGCGCTCCAGCGTCGCCTTCGGGGACAACGCCCGCACACTCGCCAAGCGGTGCGTGAGGTCGTCGCTCGCCCGGTCGAGCCGATGCGTGAGCGTACGTCGATTGCGCTCGACGAGGGCCGTGATCTCGTCGGACCGCCGCTGCAGGTCCGACACCGGCGCCGCCAACGCGGGTCGCGATCGGATCGCCGCCAGCGCGTGCGCCTCGCGATCCAACCAGGATCGGATCGCCCGCAGGCCGCGTTCGCGCAGCTGCCGTACGCCGTCCAGCTCTTCGCGCACGTCCGGCACGATCCGCTTCGCCGCGTCGGTCGGTGTCGACGCCCGGAGGTCCGCGACCAGGTCGAGCAGCGGCGAGTCCGGCTCGTGCCCGATCGCGCTCACCACCGGCGTACCCGTCTTCGACACCGCCCGGATCAGGCCCTCGTCGGAGAACGGCAGCAGATCCTCCAGCGACCCGCCGCCGCGCGCGATCACGATCACCTCGACCGCATCGTCCGCGTCCAGCTTCCGCAGCGCGGTCATCACCTCACCGGCCGCCGACGGGCCCTGCACCGACGCGTACTCGATCCGGAACGCGACCGCCGGCCAGCGCCGCTTCGCGTTCTCGAGTACGTCGCGCTCGGCCGCCGAGTCCCGCCCGCAGATCAACCCGACCGTGTGCGGGAGGAACGGCAGCTTCTTCTTCCGGTACGGCTCGAAGAGGCCCTCGGCCGCGAGTAGCTGTTTCAGCCGCTCGATCCGGGCCAGCAGTTCACCGATCCCGACGTGGCGGATCTCGCTGACGGCGAGCGCGAGCGTGCCGCGGCGGGCGAAGAAGTTCGGCTTGGCGTGCACCAGCACCCGCGAGCCGTCGCTGACCTCGACCGTCTCGAACACCCGCCGGTTGCAGGTGAACCGCAGCGAGATGTCCGCGTCGGTGTCCCGCAACGTCCCGAACACCGTCGTCGTACCGCGGCCGATCGAGACGTCCGTCAGCTGCCCCTCGACCCACACGGCACCGAGCTGGTTGATCCAGCCCGCGATCCCGTTCGCGATCGTCCGCACGGCCGCAGGCGCTTCCGGCGAGGTCTCCAAAGCCACCCCCAGACCCTACGACCCCGCACCGACATTCCCTAACGTTGAGTAATGCGCCCACTCCTCCTACTGGATTTCGACGGCCCACTCAACCCACACCGAGCCAACGGGATCCCGCCTGGGTACGAGCGGCACGAGATCACTGAAGGCGCGAAGACTTGGCGGGTCCTTCTCAATCCACGCCACGGGGTAGAGCTCAACGCGCTCGCGGACCGTTTCGACCTGGTGTGGGCGAGCAGTTGGGAGCACGGCGCCAACCGCCTGCTCGGGCCTTTGCTCGGTTTGCCTGAGTTGCCGACGATTCTTTGGCCCGATCGGACGCCGGTACGCCGGGGTTCCTGGAAGGCGGCGTACGTCGCGGAGTGGGTCGGTGCTCGTCCGTTCGCGTGGGTGGACGACGAGGTGGGCGACGTCGAGCGGGACCGCTTCCCGCGGGCGTTGATCCTTCCGGTCGACGCGCGGGTCGGGCTGACCGACCGGCATTTCGGCGTACTGCGGGAGTGGGTCCGAAAACCCTTTGCGCACAAGGCGTTTCCGGGCGATTCTTGATGCGCAGGTACACCTCCCATGGAGGAGCCGTCCGGACAGGGCGGACGGCTCCCCGGTGACGCTGCTCACATATCACGGCCCGTACCATGGGGGCGTGACTCCTCAGCCTGACGACATCGGTGCCGCGACCGCGACGACGACGAAGCGCGTGCTCCTCGCCGCGCCCCGTGGGTACTGCGCGGGGGTCGATCGGGCCGTGGTGGCGGTGGAGAAGGCGCTCGATCTGTACGGGCCGCCGGTGTACGTGCGCAAGGAGATCGTGCACAACAAGTACGTCGTACAGACGCTGGAGAAGCGTGGGGCGATCTTCGTCGAGGAGACCGACGAGGTGCCCGAGGGCGAGACGGTGATCTTCTCCGCGCACGGTGTCGCGCCGGTGGTGCACGAGGAGGCGGCCGCGCGGCAGTTGAAGACCATCGACGCGACCTGCCCGCTGGTCACCAAGGTGCACCACGAGGCGAAGCGGTTCGCCGCGACCGACTACGACATCCTGCTGATCGGCCACGAGGGGCACGAGGAGGTCATCGGCACCTCCGGCGAGGCCCCGGAGCACGTGACGCTCGTCGACGGCCCGGACGACGTACCGAACGTCACTGTCCGTGACCCCGAGAAGGTCGTGTGGCTGTCCCAGACCACGCTGTCGGTCGACGAGACGATGGAGACGGTACGGCGGCTGCGCGAGCGGTTCCCGCACCTGCAGGACCCGCCGAGCGACGACATCTGCTACGCCACCCAGAACCGCCAGGCCGCGGTCAAGAAACTGGCCGCGGACGCCGACCTGATGCTCGTGGTCGGCTCCCGGAACTCGTCGAACTCGGTGCGCCTGGTCGAGGTCGCGGTCGAGCACGGCGCGAAGGCCGGCTACCTGGTCGACTTCGCCGACGAGATCGACGAGGCCTGGCTGGACGGCGTCGACTCGGTCGGTGTCAGCAGTGGCGCGAGCGTGCCGGAGGTGCTGGTCCGCGACGTCCTGCGCTGGCTGGCCGAGCGCGGGTACGGCGACGTACAGGAGGTCACCACCGCGGAGGAGAGCCTGACGTTCGCCCTCCCACGCGACCTCCGCACCGACCTGAAGGCCGCCGGCCTCCCCACCACCGGCACCTCCGACCACGCCTGGACTATCTGACCACCAACTGCGTGGTCGTGGTGGTCGGGAACCAGCCCTTCGTGCCGCAGTAGCGGATCGTGTACGTGAACTTGTAGGTGCCCGGCTTCGTGAACGTGTGGGTCTCCGGGATCACGTACGTCTGCGAGCCCGTCTTCAGTTGCTTCGTGGTGCAGTCGATCGAACCGCCGTCGGAGCCGCCTGGCACGCCTTCTCCGAAGGAGTAGTCCGTGCCACCGGACAGGTCCACGAACGGCGAGTTCGCGTCCAGCAGCGTGCCTTCGGGGATCGCCGTCGGGACGAACGCCTTCCCGGTCACGGTGACGGTCATTCCCACCGTCCGGCCGTTCATCGACGGCTTCAGCCGTACGGCGATCGGCGGCGCCGGCTTCGGTGCGGCGGTTGGTGGGCCGGTGACGATCGACTTCGGGGCTCCTGGCGTGTTGGTGACCGGCGGTGCGCCGCCGATGTCCGTGACGTTGCCCAGGGCAAGTGCGATCGCGACCGCTGCGGCCGCGGCGACAGTCGTCACACCGGCGGCGCGACGTCGACGTACCGTCCGAACGCGGGCAAACACGGCTTCACTCGGCACTGCGGTCGGCGGTGGCGGATCCGCGACCAGCTGTGCGAACCGGTCCTTCAGGTCTTCGGTCATGACTCAGCCCTCCTTCTGGGCAGGGGCGGAGACGGCGGCGACCAGGTGATGCTCACGGAGCTTCGCGAGTCCACGGGACACGTTGCTCTTCACTGTGCCGAGCGAACAGCCCATGATCTGGGCGATCTCGGCTTCCGGCAAATCCTCGAAGTACCGCAGGACGAGGGTCGCGCGGGTACGGCGGGGGAGTGTGGCGAGGGCCCTGAGCAACAGGTCCCGATCGTCCACGACGCCGTACTCCGAAGGTCCCGAGGACTGCTGCGGCTCGGGCAGATGTTCGGTCGGCGTCTCGCCCTTCCACTTGCGGCGCCACCACTGGGTGCTGGTGTTGACCATCACCGTGCGGGTGTAGCTCTCCAGGGCGTTCCCGCTGCGCAAGGAGTTCCGGTGGAACCACACCTTGGTGAGCGACGTCTGCACGAGGTCCTCGGCGAGATGCCACTCCCCGGTCAGCAGGTACCCGAACCGCTGCAACGCCGTGAACCGTCCGTCCACGAACTCCGCGAACTCCCGATCCCGTCCTGGATCCATTCCAACCAACCCCCAGCTCTCATCCCGGTCAGGAGTGTGATTAGGCGAGGGATCGCAAAGGTTGAGCTGTAATCCGGCGGAGTGCAGGTTGTGATGTTCAGACGGTGTCGTACGCCGTCTGCGCCTTGGTGATCGCGGGCATGTGGGTTTCCGCCCAGTCGGTGATCACGCTGATCGGGTCGATCAGGGACGCGCCCATCGGGGTCAGGGTGTAGACGACGCGGGGCGGGATCTCCGGGTAGACCTCGCGGGTGATCAGGCCGTCGCGCTCCATCCGGCGCAGGGTCTGGGTGAGGACCTTGGGCGCGACCCGGCCGATGCCGTCGCGGAGTTCGGTGAAGCGGAGCGGGCCGCTGCGCAGGCTGAGGACGACGAGCACCGTCCACTTGTCGCCGATCCGGTCCAGGATCGTGCGGGTCGGGCAGTTCGGGTCGAACGCGTTTCCTTTGGTTACCACAAGGTACTTATAGCACGTTGAAGTAGCCAGTTACCAATGGATACTGTCGAGGTCAGGTCAACAGACAAGGAGCAGAGATGAAGATCGCGGTGTTCGGCGCGAGTGGGATGGTCGGCAGCCGGGTGGCGGCCGAGGCGGTCAGCCGCGGGCACGAGGTCGCCGGCGTGACGCGCTCCGGCGGCGAGCTGCCGGACGGCGTCCGCGCGGTGCAGAGGAGCGCGAACGACGTCGCGGCGGCCAAGGAGCTGGCGGCGGACTCGGACGTGCTGGTCGCGGCGATCGGGCCGAGCCGGACCGGTGGGGACCACCAGGAGTACCTGGACGCGGTCGACACCCTGATCGCCGCGGTGCGGGGGACGGAGACCCGGCTGTTCGTGGTCGGCGGCGCCGGCAGCCTGGTGATCGGCGGCAACCGGGTGGTGGACGGGCCGGAGTTCCCGGCCGAGTACAAGAACGAGTCGCTGACCGTCTCGCAGGCGCTCGAGAACCTGCGCGCGAGCGACGTGAACTGGACGATGCTGTCCCCGGCGTTCGTGATCGCCCCCGGCGAGCGCACCGGCGTCTTCCGCCTGGGCCAGGACGAGCCGATCGGCGACCACATCTCCGCCGAGGACTACGCAGTCGCCCTTATCGACGAGGCGGAAACCCCCGCCCACAACGGCCGCCGCTTCACGCTGGGCTACTGACTGCGGATAGGCGTTGGCGACTGGGAACAGGCCATTGCTTGTTCCCAGTCACCGGCGGGTGATCCCGTCAGGTGCTGAGCGGCTTGCCGAGGTAGCCGCGGGCGAGCATCGTGACCCATTGGTAGACGGCGTCCTCGGCGGGCGCGAGTGGGCCGGGGCGGAAATGCGGGGACTCGGCGCCGCGCTGGACCGACTCGCAGGCGGCCCAGTCCTCGCGGTTCGTGATGTCCCAGAACTCCACGGCGTACGACGGGTCCGTCACCTCGGGCCGGAAGTACCAGGAGCACTCGATTGCGGTCAGGCCCGGTGCGCGCGGCTCGAGGCGATGGGTCATCACGTAGTCGGGATGCAGCGAGATCAGCAGGTTCGGGAACAGGCCGAGGTAGTTGACCTGACGCGGGTCGACGCCGGCGATCGGGACCCCGAGTGACCGGCCGTCGAGCGACATCGTCTCGGCGTCCGGTCGCAGGTCCATCAGGCCGCCGACCCACGCGCCGGGCAGGTTCCAGTTGTCGCCCGACGTCGGCGGCGATACCTTGCACAGTTCGGGATGGATCAGCGGGCAGTGGTAGCACTCGTGGTAGTTCTCCACGATCGTCTTCCAGTTCGCCGCCACGTCGTACGCGTGCCGCGCCTTCAGAACAAGGGTTTCCGGCGCGTACGGCGCGACGAGGCCGGTGATCCCGCCGAGGTGATCCTCGAACGACCCCGCCGTACCGGTCGCGTTCACGAACAGCCAGCCGTGCCACACCTCGGCCGGCAGTTCGACCAGCCCGTACGGCGATGTGTCGAAGCAATCGCCCATCCGCGGGGCCGCCTTCACCGAGCCGTCGAGCTCGTACGACCAACCGTGGTACGGGCACACCACGGCTCGCCGGTCGCTCGTCTCGTCCCGCTGGAGCAGCTCGTGACCGCGATGCCGGCAGGTGTTCGCGAACGCCCGCGGTACGTCGCCGAACGTGACAACGGTCGCGATGTCGCCGACGGTCACCTCGCGGTACGTCGTACCGTCCGACAGCTCGTCGACGCGGCCGAGGCACGTCCAGGTACCGGCGAAGAAGTGCCGGCGTTCCCACGCGAGGACCTCCGGATCGACGTACGCCGCCCGCGGCAGCATGACCGATTCACCATGCGGCCGCAGCGAGGCTTCCAGTGCGCGCGCGTCGACAGGAGTCATCTGCCAACTATCGGGCGAACTCGACGTACTTGCCCAGCACAAAGTCCCAACCTGTGTCGTAGCTGAGCCGGGCCCGGCCGCCGTCGCCGCGACGCTCCCAGCCGGAGTGCACGAGCTGAACCTGTGTGCCGCCATCAGTTGCGTCGAACGTCACCGTGACCTGCCCGGCTTCGGACGGGTCCTGACCCGGGTGCCAGCTGAAGGTCAGTGACTTCGGCGGATCCCAGTCGGACAGGGTGCCCCAGGTGGCGATCTCGCCGTCGGCGCCGTACTCGACGATGCGCCCGCCGACGGCGCCCTCCAGCCGTACCTCGTTCGCCGCCGCCTCGCCGACCGAGTGGCTGAACAGCGGCCACCACGCCGACGTCTCCGCCGTGAACGCCTCGAACGCCCGGTCGACCCCGACCGGCACAACCACGATCTTCACCAACGGCGAGATGTCTTGTTCCACAGTCATTTCCGTCCCTCCTCGGTCCGGCGTACGTGGTCGGCGTACGCCTGCAACGCATCGCCCCAGAACTGGTCGAGCCAGCTGCGCAGCTCGTCGAGGCCTGCCTGATGGACCCGGTAGATGTTCCGGGTCCCGCGCGACTCGTGCTGCACCAGACCGACCGCGCCGAGCACCTTCAGGTGCTGCGAGATCGCAGGCCGGCTGACGGGCACGTGCTCGGCCAGTACGCCGACCGAACACGGCCCGCCGGTACGCAGCGTCTCGAGGATCACCCGGCGCGTCGGGTCGCCGAGCGCGTCCAGCACCGGTCCGGCAGCTTCGAGAGATCCGTAAGTCCCCACGAACGGTAAGTTTCCACTAACCGAGGCAGGAGTCAAGGGTCAGTTGAACGGATCGAGGATCAGTCCGGCCTGCTGCGGGTTGCCGTCGTGGACGAGGGCCTCGTGGTTGCCGACGTCGTCGAAGGCGAACCCGTACGCGTGGCCGTCGGCCATCTGGGAGTGGATGATCTTCGAGTAGTGGTTGGTGACCGCGTCCTGGTAGAAGTTCGCGTCGTTCGGGTCCGGCTGGTTCGGGTTCGTCAGCAGCGTGGAGCGGTTGTAGCCGGCGCACAGGGTCCGGGAGATCGGGCCGCGGACCTGGTCGTTCGGTGCGTCCAGCAACTTGAAGCAGCCGAACACACTGGCTGCGTCGGGTTTCTGGAACGACGTGACGACAGCGCCGGAGGTGTTCGTGAAGTTCATGACGCCGCCGGACACGCGACCGAAGTACTTGATGTCCGGCTGGTCGCCGAACGGCGTGACCGTCAGGGTCTCGGAGCTGTACTTCGACCACACGCGGTTGATGTAGTCGTCCATCACACCCGCCGGGAGCGCCCCGGTCTCGACGCCGAACAGCGGGGAGAGTGCGCGGAGGACCGAGCCGTCGGGCGCCGTCTGGATCAGGCCGCCCCAACCGCCGGCGGCGTTGCGGAGACCGTCGTACACGGCGTTGTATCCGCCGGGCTGGAGGTGGCCGGTGGTCTTCGTGGACCCGTCCGCGGCCGTCACGCTCACGGCGTACGGCGCGGAGACCATGTCGACCTGCGTGCTGTTGATCCACAGGCCGCTGTCGTTGAGCGTGTACTCCGACCAGTGGAACAGGATGTTCCGGTTCGGGTCGCTCGGGTTCTGTACGGCGGGTTGCACGAGGCCGCCCGTGGTGAGTTTGAAGACGAGCTTCTGGCCGTAGGAGAAGTAGACGCGGCCGGAGAACTTCGGCATCTGAATCGTGACGGACTGCCCGTTGGCGGGTCCGGCGATCGACGCGTCCGGCGCCGGGGTCGGCGGGTTGCCGCCGGCCGGCCAGGCGTGGAACGTCCCGGAGGCGTCGGCCCAGCCCTGCTGCCCGGTGGCCAGATTCGTGCCCAGGTTGTAGATGTAGACGGGGTCGCCACGGCCCGAGTTGTTGGTGATCTTCAGCGGAATCGTCGCCGGCACAGCCGCGTCGGCCGACCGGTCCGGGGTCGCCGACAGCACGCCGGCCACAGCCACCGCAGCCGCGACGACACCCAGGACTCTGGTTCTGAAGCGCATATCCTTCTCCTCACGTAAGCCTGAGAGAGCGCTCTCATCGTTGCTTGAGAAGGACACCGACTGTCAACACCTCACTACTGTCGGCTTTCCGACAGCTACTGCGGCACCCCTTCACCGGTGAGTGGAGTAGCGGTGCCGTCGCGCACGCTCCCCAAACCGGTTTGGGGAGCCCTGCCCACCCGAATCAGCCTGTAACACTCCCCAATCCACCGGAATCGGCCGCAGGCTCCATCTTTGAGAAGCCACCGACCATCATCGGGCCGCGAGAATGGTCGGTGGGTTCTCAAAGATGCGATCCGCGGGGGGACGCGGGACGTTAGGAGGCGGGCACGCCTTCGCCGGTGAGGCCGTCGATGGATTCGCGGATCAGGTCGGCGTGGCCGGTGTGGCGGGCGTACTCCTCGATCAGGTCGACGAAGATGTAGCGCAGGCTGGGGGAGTCGCCGTCGCGGCCCTTGTACTGAGCCAACTGGTCGACGCCGCCGGTCGTGAGCGCGTCGGCGACTGCGGCGCGGGAGCGGGCTACCGCCGCCTGCCACAGGTCCATCAGATCTTCGGGTGAATCGTCCGCCGCGCTCTGCCACTCCCAGTCGGGGTCGGCGTCCCAGTCGACCGCATCCCATGGTGCCGGGAGTTCCTTGCCGAGGAGCCGGCGGGTGAAATACTCGTCCTCGACCAGCGCCAGGTGCTTGAGCAGTCCGCCGAGCGTCACGGTCGACGGCGGGTGCTGCTTGTTCAGGCCGGCCGAGTCCAGACCGCCGCACTTCCAGGCGAAGGTACGGCGGTTGCGCTCGAGCGCGCCCATCAACGTGTCGGCCTCGGTCCCGGCGACGGGTGGCTCGGAGAGCGGTGCGTTGTCCATGGCAAGGACCATAGACCGGGTTCCGGACGATCAGCGTCCGGAACATTCAGCCTGTCTGCGACGGCGGCCACCTCCTCGTGCTCGGCGACTCGTCCAGCGCCACGAACTCGGGCGCGGTGAGCGGGCGCACGGAGGCCTCGATCGACTCCATCGCGGTCAGCTCGGACTCCGTGACATGCAGATCCCGCAGCTTGCGCGCGGTGATGAAGACCCGCCGCTCGAACGACCCGACCGTACCGTTGTACGCCTCCACCGCAGACGTGAGCGAGCGCCCGACGCGGCCGAGATGGTCGCCCATCGTGCCGAGTCGCTCGTACAGCTCCCGGCCGAGCTCGAAGACCTGTTGCGCGGACTCGGTCAACGCCGACTGGTTCCACGCGTACGCCGCCGCGCGCAGCGTCGCGATCAGCGTGGTCGGCGTCGCGAGGATCACCCGGCGCTCAGCGGCGTACTCGAGCAGGGAAGGCTCGACGTCGAGCGCCGCGGACAGGAAGGACTCACCCGGCACGAAGAGGATGACGAACTCGGGCGACGGAGACAGCCTGGTCCAGTACGCCTTCGCCGACAGTTGGTCGACATGGGTCCGCAGGTGCCGCGCGTGCGCCCGCAACCGGTCCTCGCGGTACTCCGCGTCGTCGGACTCGCACGCGTCGAGGAACGCGGCCAGCGGCACCTTCGAGTCGACGACCAGATTCTTGCCCTCGGCAAGCCTCACCACGAGATCCGGCCGCAGTACGCCGTCCTCGGCGACCGTCGTCGTCTGCTCGGTGAAGTCGCAGTGGGCAACCATTCCGGCGAGCTCTACGGTGCGACGCAGATGCAGCTCACCCCACCGGCCACGCACCTGCGGCTTGCGCAACGCGGTCGACAACGAGGCCGTCTCGCGGCGCAGCGCCTCGCCGCTCATCCGCACCTCGTTCACCTGCTGATGCAGCTGGCTCTGCCACGCCGCGCGACCCTGCTCGAGCTGATTCAGCTGTGCGTGCAGGCGATCCAGCGCTTCCTTGACGACGGCCTGCCCGCCCATCTGCTGCCCGACGCTCGTCCGCTCCTGCGTCAGCTCGACCACCCGGTCCTCGGCCGCGTCCCGCTCGGCCGTGATCCGCGCCAGCGCAGCACCGTCCCGTCCGCGCACCCACAGCACGCCGAACACAGCCCCCAGCAACAGCCCCACCACGAGGAAGAGCAGGATCAGCAACACCGTCGTACCGGTCATGTCACAGATAGTGCCGAACGCCACCGACAGTTTTTGCCAACCACGCCTAGGTGCGGGGCGCAGCCTCGAGGACGAACGCTGGACCGGCCGTCGGAGTCGTGGCGACGAGGTCGAGGCCGGCGGCGGCGAGGAGCGCGCCGTACTCGTCAGTCGTCCGCTCGCGTCCGCCGGTCATCACGAGCATGTTCAGGTCCGAGAACGCCGTACGCAGGGGATCCGGCGACTGGTCCAGCAATTGCTCCACCAGCAGGAGACGGCCGTGCGCAGGCATCGACCGACGGCAGGTGCGCAGGATCTCGATCGACTCGGCGTCCGCCCAGTCGTGGATCACCGACTTCAGAAGATACGCGTCACCTTCGGGCACAGCCTCGAAGAAGTTGCCGCCGACCACGAGGCAGCGCTCCGACAAGCCCGCCGCGGACAGCAGGTCGTGGGCGCCCGCGACGACATCAGGCTGGTCGAACAGCACGCCGCTGACTGATTCGTACCGCGAGAGGATGCCGATCAGCAGACGGCCAAGCCCGCCACCGACGTCGACCAACGTCCCGAACCGGCTGAAGTCGTAGGCGTCGACGACCGCGTCGGACAACGTCTCCGACATAGAGGTCATGGCCGCGTCGAACGCCGCCTGCTCCGCCGGATGCTTCGCGCGGTACTCCCACACCGCCTCGCCGTGGACTGCCGGGAACGCCGTCTCGCCGGTCCGGATGCTGTCCTCCAAACCGGTGTACGCCTGCCAGTGCGACCCCTTGCCGATGAAGCGCGCCCAGCCGGCGACCGAGCGCGGTACGTCGGTGCGCAACGCCGTACCGAGCTCGGTGTTGGTGTACTTGCCGTCGTCGACGCTGTACAACCCGAGCGCGGTCAGCGCGTGCATCAGGCGCGCCAATGCCCCGGTGTCCGTTCCGGTGGACTCTGCGAGCTGGGCGAGGCTCTTCGGGCCGTCGGCGAGTACGTCGCTGATGCCGAGTGTGGCGGCGACGTGCACCGCTTGAGACACCTGGTATCCACTGGTCAGGCGGTGCAGCTCCCGGGAAGCATCCATGGCTCAGTGTGCGACCCGGAGCGCCCGGCGTCAGCAGTTCATCGCGGGGAATGTGTAGCCCTGGGCCTTGAGGAGTGGGAGGACCTTGTCCAGGGCCGCGACGGTCTGGGCGCGGTTGCCGCCGCCGTCGTGCATCAGGATGATGTTGTGGTTGTGCGCGTGCGTGAGGATGTTGTGCACGATCGCGTTCGTACCCGGGCGGGCCCAGTCCCGCGGGTCGACGTCCCACAGCACCTGGACCATGCCGGCCGCGTGGATGTCGGCGCGGACCTTCGGGTTCGAGGCGCCGTACGGCGGCCGGAAGCAGGTCGAATCCGGTCCGTCGAAGATCTCGTGGTGCCGCTTCGCCGCTGAGATCGCGGTCAGCTGCGGGTGCGTGATCGAGTGACTGCCGATCGTGTGGCCGGCGGCAAGTACCTGCTCGCGCAGCCCCGGGTGCGCGGTCTGCATCGCGCCGAGTTCGAAGAACGTCGCATGTGCGCCGTACTTCTTCAGGATCAGCAGGACCTTCGGCGTCCAGACTGGGTCCGGTCCGTCGTCGAAGCTGAAGAACAACACTCTTTTGTTGCCGGAGGCAAGTGCTGCGGTCGGGTTCGGAGCCGGCTTGCGCGGCGTCGACGGCGGCGCGTTCAGCGTCGGTGTCTCGGTAGGCGTCGGACTCGGTGTCGACGTGGTCTGCGTGGTCGCGGCAGCCGGGCGTGGTTGCCGTTCGTGCCCGATCGCCAGAACCAGTAACGCACCGATGACGACGGCCAGCGCCACCCCGGTCGCGACGAATGCGGCGAACTTTCGGGACATGACTTTCCCCTTGTACCTAAGGCGGTTCCCCAGCGCCCCCTCAGGCGCCCTCACACTTCTGAAGACGCCTTACCTGTCAGCTTGGTTGGCCTTGGCGTGTTGCGGTGAGATCTCGACTGTTGCGGTTCCGCCGCGGTGGTACAGCCGGCCCTCCAGTGACTTCACGCTCGCGACCAGCACGAAGCTCATGCTGACCAGCAACGACCACGCGCCGAACTTCGCCGGATGCACGAGCCGCCACACACTCACCTGGTCCGGATAGTTCCACGCGTCGAGGAACGTGCCGAAGTTCTCCGCGATCCACAGGAAGAACCCGATCAGCGCGAACGACAACGCCAGCGGCATCCGGTAACGCCGTACGCCGACCGTGAAGAAGACCCAGGTACGGCGCAACACGACGAGCAGACCGAGCGCGATCGGGATCCGCAGGTCGGGGATCCACTGATGGGTGAAGAAGTTCGCGTAGATCAGCACCGCGAAGACCGTCGTCAGGATCGGGCGGTAGTTGCTGACCCGGAGGTCGAACCGGCGCCACGCCTGACACAGGTAGCTGCCGACCGCGGCGTACATGAACCCCGCGAACAGCGGCACCCCGGCGAACTTCGTCACCGCGTCGCCCGGGTACTGCCAGGAGCCGACCCGGACCTTGAACAGCTCCAGCCCGAGTCCGACCAGGTGGAACCCGAAGATCACCGCGACCTCACGCCAGGTCTCCAGCCGCACCACCCAGAACAGCAGCGTCAGGCCGAGACAGTAGATCAGCAAGGCGTCGTACCGGGCGATCGGCAGGTCGACATACTTCGAGATCGCCAGGCCCGCGAACAGGAACCCCGGAAACAGGCACGACACCACCTCCAACCACCCGAAACGCAGGAACTGCAGGCATCCGAACACGAAGCGTGAGGGAATCCCGATCCGATCGGTCCAAGTGGTCACAGGATGGAGACGTTGCTTGCGATCGCCTGGTTCGCGGAAATAAGAACAGCCTTGGGAGGTGGGGAGCATGGTGGTTTTCGAGACTGACCGGTTGGTGGTGCGTGACTGGGCGGATCCGGACGGCGACCGCGTCTTCGACATCTACCGCCGCTGGGAGGTGTCCCGCTGGCTGGGCGCCGAGCCCCGGGTGATGACGGACCGCGGTGCGGCGTCGAAGGCGATCATGCGGTGGAACGAGCGGAGCCGCGAGGCGCCGTACGGCGTCTGGGCCGTGGAGGAACGTGCCACCGGGACGATCGCGGGGACCGTACTACTGGCCCCGCTGCCCGACCCGACGGACGGGACGCCCGGCCGCGGCGAGGTCGAGGTCGGCTGGCATCTGCATCCGGACGCCTGGGGCCGCGGCCTCGCGACCGAGTCGGCGCGGGCCGCGATCGAGCACGGGTTCAAGGCCGGGATCGGGCAGATCTACGCCGTCGTCCGCCCGGACAACGTCGCGTCGCTAGCTGTCTGCCACCGGCTCGGCATGCGCCCGATCGGCCGCACCAACCGCTGGTACGGCGCCGAACTCGAAGCCTTCCTGATCTGACGATTGGGGTACTTCGGTGTTCGCCGCGTAACCTTGACGCCCGTGGCACTCACCATCGGAATCGTCGGGCTCCCGAACGCGGGCAAGTCCACCCTGTTCAACGCGCTGACCAAGAACGACGTACTCGCCGCGAACTACCCGTTCGCGACCATCGAGCCGAACGTCGGAGTGGTCGGTGTCCCGGACCCGCGGCTGGGGAAGCTCGCCGAAGTGTTCGGCTCGCAGAAGCAGATTCCGGCCACCGTGCAGTTCGTCGACATCGCCGGCATCGTGCGCGGCGCGTCGGAGGGTGAGGGCCTCGGCAACAAGTTCCTCAGCCACATCCGCGAGTCGGACGCGATCTGCCAGGTCACCCGGGTGTTCCGCGACGACGACGTCACGCACGTCGACGGCAAGGTCTCGCCGGCCGACGACATCTCCACGATCCAGACCGAGCTGATCCTCGCCGACCTGCAGACCGTCGAGAAGGCGATCCCGCGGCTGGAGAAGGAGACCCGCCTCAAGAAAGAGGCCGCGGTCACGCTCGAAGCCGTCCGCGCCGCCCAGAAGCACCTCGAGGCCGGTACGCCGATCGTCGCCACCGACGTGGACCGCGACGCGATCCGCGAGCTGATGCTGATGACCGCCAAGCCATACTTGTTCGTCTTCAACTGCGACGCCGACGAACTGTCGGACGAGCCGCTGAAGCAGCAGATGCGGGACCTGGTCGCGCCGGCCGAGGCGATCTTCCTGGACGCGAAGTTCGAGGCCGAACTGGTCGAGCTCGACGACGAGGACGAGGCCCGCGAGATGCTCGCCGAGATGGGCATCGACCAGCCCGGTCTCGACGTACTGGCGCGCGTCGGGTTCGACACGCTCGGCCTGCAGACGTACCTGACCGCCGGTCCCAAGGAGTCCCGCGCCTGGACCATCAAGCGCGGCGCCACCGCCCCCGAGGCCGCCGGCGTTATCCACACCGACTTCCAGCGCGGCTTCATCAAGGCCGAGATCGTCTCCTTCGACGACCTCATCGACGCCGGCTCCATGAACGCCGCCCGCGCCGCCGGCAAGGTCCGCATGGAAGGTAAGGACTACGTGATGCAGGACGGCGACGTCGTCGAGTTCCGCTTCAACGTCTGAAAAGCAAAGAAGAGCGGTAAGGGGCGGACGGCGACGTCGTCGAGATCCGCTTCGACGTTTAGTCTCTGCTACATGGAGTACGTCGTCCTTTACAGCCTCCGCGAGGGCACAGAACGCGAGCAGCTCATGGAGGTCTACCCGCGCCATGTGGCGTTCTACCAGGCCTTCCGCGCGGGCGGCGGTGGCTTGGTCGCCCTCGGTCCGTTCGGGACGCCGGACCCAGCTGCCGGCTCCATGGGCATCTTCTCCACCCGTGACGATGCCGAGGCGTTCATCGCCGAGGACCCCTTCGTACTCGAGGGCCTCGCAGACCCCCGCATCCTCGAATGGAACGCCGTCCGATTCGACGCCTGAGGGCTAGGAGACCAGCCGTTCGGGTTGGTTGATCTCGGTCCAGAGGGTGTCGAGGGAGAGGCCTAGGACGTCGGCGATGGCGGCGATGGTGGGGAAGGCTGGGGTGGCTACGCGGCCGGACTCTATTTTGCGGAGGGTTTCGGGGGAGACGCCGGCGTCGAGGGCGGTCTGAAGCATCGAGCGGTCGCCGCGGGCGCGCCGGAGCAGCGTGCCGAGGCGTTCGCCGCGCTCGACCTCCGCGGGGGTGAGCGGGAGCCGGACCATGATCCGATGATAGTACCGGGATAATATGGCCGGTATAGTTATTGGATGCACACGAGAGGCCGCGCATGATCGAGATCCTGGACGCCCGCGAGCTGGCTCAGGCGAAGGAATCCGGAGCCCTGGTCGGCGGGATTCTGCAGACGCTGAAGAGCCGGACCGCGGTCGGCACGAACCTGCTGGACATCGACCAGTGGACGAAGGCCCTGATCACGGAGGCCGGCGGGCAGTCCTGCTACGTCGACTACGAGGCGTCGTTCGGGCGTGGGCCGTTCGGTCACTACATCTGTACGGCGGTCAACGACGCCGTACTGCACGGAAAACCGTCCGACTACCAGCTCGTCGGCGGTGACCTGCTGACGCTCGATCTCGCCGTCTCCCTGGGAGGGATCGCGGCGGACGCTGCGATCAGCTTCATCGTGGGCGAGTCCAAGGCGCCTGAGGACGTCGCGATGATTACCACGACCGAACGCGCACTGGCCGAGGGGATCGCGGCCGCCGTTCCCGGGGCCCGGATCGGCGACATCTCGCGGGCGATCGGGACCGTGCTCAGCGCGGCCGGGTATCCGATCAACACCGAGTTCGGCGGTCACGGCATCGGTTCGACGATGCACCAGGATCCGCACGTCTCGAACACGGGCCGTCCCGGCCGCGGTTATCAACTCCGCCCCGGCCTGCTGCTCGCCCTGGAACCGTGGGTCATGCAGGACACCGCCGAGCTCGTCACCGACGACGACGGCTGGACCCTGCGCAGCGTGACCGGTTGCCGCACCGCCCACACCGAACACACCATCGCCATCACCGAGAACGGCCCCGAAATCCTCACTCTCGCGAAGCCGACCCAGGCGTAGGGTCCGCTGCTGTGCTGACGCAGGGCTGAGGGGTCAGTAGGAGTTCGCGATTTCGCGGGCGGCGTCGCGGACCATCGTGATGAGTTCGGGTGGGGCGACGACCTGGGCGGCGCCGGCTTGGGCGAGGACGGCGGCCTGGGCTTCGTGGGGGCTCTCGAGGTCGGTGTGGATGATCCACCAGTTGTCGTCCGCGGGCAGCATCGGGGCGGTCGGGCGGAAGCGGCGGACGGCGTGGTCGCGGACCTTCAGGACGATCGGGTACGACGGGCGCGAGGCCTGGAACTCGCGCTGGGACTGGGCCCAGTACGCGGCCAGGTCGAAGTCGGCGGGTCTGGTGAAGATGTCGTTGGTGAGCTCGGCCGAGGTCAGGCGGGACAGCCGGTAGGTGCGGAGGCGGCCGTCGGTGCGAGCGGCGACCAGGTACCAGGTGCGCGCCTTGGCCACCAGCCCGAGAGGCGAGATCGCGAACGGCCCGCGCCCGTCAGTGGTCTCGCCGTACGTGATTTCGAGGCGGCGTTCCTCCCAGAGGGCTTGGCGGCAGAGGTCCAGCCAGCGTGGGATTTCGCGGCGGTCGTCCCAGCCGGCGTGGTCGATCAGGAGGCGTTGGCGCGCGTACTCGGCCTCGCGGCGAGTGCCTTCCGGAAGTGACGCGATCAGCTTCGTGACGGCGAGTTCGCTGGAGGCGTCGAGCCCGAGGTCGGCGAGCACGTGGGCGGTCGCGCCGACGAACACCGACATGACCTCCGACGGCGTCAGCCCGGTCAGCCGGCTGCGGTAGTCCGGCAGCAGCGTCCACCCACCGGCGCGCCCGCGGATCGAGTACACCGGGACACCAGCGAGGCTCAGCGCGTCCAGGTCGCGCTGGATCGTGCGCGGCGAAACGTCCAGCGCGGCGGACAGTTGCGCGACCGTCGACTGACCGCGGGTCTGCATGTGCAGGAGCAGTCGGAGGAGCCGTTCGGCGCGCATCCTCCGACTATCTCAGGAAATAAGCCAGGAGCTGGCGTCTTTTCCTCCTACGGTCACCCCCATGAGTTCAGTCGAGGTGGAAAACCTCTCGATGTCCTACAAGGCTCCGGTCCGCAAAGGCGGGCTGCGGGCGGCGTTCGGTTCGCTGGTACGCCGCGAGTACAAAACCGTCCAGGCCCTCGACGAGGTGTCGTTCACGATCGCGCCCGGTGAGGTCGCGGGGTTCATCGGCCCGAACGGCGCCGGCAAGACCACGACGATGAAGATCCTCTCCGGGATCCTGCATCCGACCAGCGGCGCGGTCCAGGTCCTCGACACGGTCCCGTGGCAACGCCGTTCAGCCTTCCTCAAGCGGATCGCATTCGTCCGCGGCAGTCAGCCGGTCGGCGGTTCGCAGGAGCTGACCGTGATGGATTCCCTCGAGTACCAGCGCCTGCTGTACGACGTCCCGCGCCCTACGTTCCGCCGTACCCTGGCCGATCTCGAAGCGCTCCTCGACCTCGAACCGCTGCTGGAGCGGCAACTTCGCGCGCTCAGCCTCGGCGAGAGGATGCGGGTCGGGCTGGCGATGGCGCTGATCTACCGCCCCGAGGTGTTGTTCCTCGACGAGCCGACGATCGGTCTCGACGTCAGCGCCGCGAGCCTGATCCGCGAATTCGTGCAGGAGTACGTCGAGCAGACCGGCGCGACCGTACTCCTGACCAGCCACTACATGGCCGATGTCGCGTCGCTCTGCCCGCGGCTGATCCTGATCGACAAGGGCGAGGTCCAGTACGACGGACCGCTCGCAGAACTCTCCGCGCGCCTGTCGCCGTACAAGCTGATCCGCATCTCCACGCAAGGGGATCCTTCACCGTTTGGTGAGGTGGTCGACAAGGCAGACGGGCAGTGGGTGCTGCGCGTGCCGCGGGACGAGGTCGCGGGTACGACGGGCCGCTTGCTGCAGGCGTTGGAGATCGTGGATCTCGCGGTGGAGGAGCCGCCATTGGAGAAGGTCATCGACCAGGCGTACCGCGAGGGGCTGCGATGAGAACCGCAGTACTGCTCGGTTTCCGGCTCCGTCAGGAGGTGCTGGAGTGGTCCGGTGCGTGGTGGTTCCTGCTGACGCTCGTGGTGCAGGCCGTGGTCGCGCCGCTGATCGGGTTGTTCGTGTGGTCCGCGGTCTATCCGGACGATCCGGCGATCGCGCGGTACTACGTCGCGGTCATCCTGGTGACGCTGATGACCGAGTCGTTCGAGCAGCACACGTTTTCCGAACGGATCTACAACGGGACGCTCAGCCACGAACTGCTCCGCCCGCAGCCAGTGGTGGTCGGCGTGATCGGGATGAATCTCGCGATCCGCGCCTGGTTGACGTTGCTCGGGGCACCGATCGTGCTGCTCACCGGGATCGCGTTGCACGTCGGGTTCGACTGGTGGGCGGTGCTGCGGAGTACGCCGTACCTCGTGCTCGCCGCGGTGCTCGTTTTCCTGTGGACATTCCTGTTGTCGTTGACGGCGTTCTGGACGGATCGGGTGCATGCGGTGGTGGGGTTCGGTAGTCAGTTGGTGTTCCTGTTCGGCGGTACGGCGGCGCCGATCGGGTTGCTGCCGGACGGGTTGCGCCGCATCGCGGAGGTGCTGCCGTTCTACGGGATGAACGGTCTGCCGGCCGAGATCGCCGCCGGGACGCGGAGCGGTGGATCGCTCCTCTACCAGCTGGTCTGGGTGGTCGTGCTGGTCGGCGTGGTCGTGGTCCTGTGGCGAGCCGGCATCCGTCGGTACACGGCGGTGGGCTCATGAAACTCCTTCGTTTGCTGGCGGCAGGCTTCTCGATGTCCTTGCGCCGGAGCGTGGCCTTCCGCGTCAACCTCGTCTTCGACGTGCTGCTCGCGTTCACCGGTCTGGGTACGGCGATCGCGGCCGTGCTGATCGTGTTCACCCGGGCCGACACGTTGGCGGGCTGGTCGAAGGCGGAGTTCCTGGTTCTGATCGGTACCTACCAGCTGATCACCGGCCTGCGGACGACGTTCATCGATCCGAACCTGTCGTGGTTCCCCGAGACCGGGATCCGCGAGGGGAAGCTGGACGGCTACTTGTTGCAGCCGGCCCCGAGTTTGTTCCTGTCCAGCCTGTCGTTATCGTCACCGCTGCAACTGATCCAGGTCGTCCTCGGGGTGGGCGTGCTGACCTGGGGGATCGGGGTCGCCGATCGCTCGCCGGGTGTCGGTGGCGTCTTGACTTGGTTGGTGCTGGTCGTGGCAGGGATCGTGGTGACGTGGGCGTTGAGCGTGCTGCTGGCGTGTTTGGCGTTCTGGGCGCCGAAGCTGCAGTTGGACGTCTTCTACCACTCGGCCTGGCAACTCGGCCGCTACCCGACGGACGTCTTCGCCCGCCCGCTGCGCATCCTCCTCACCTACGTCTTCCCGATGGCACTCATCGCAAGCATCCCGTCAACCGCACTCCTCCGCGGCGCTCAACTCGGCGTGCTCCTCGCCGGAGTGTTGGCGGCGGCCGGCTCAGCCGCGCTAGCAGCGCTAGCTTGGCGGGCTGGGCTGCGGCGCTACACCGGGGCGACCTCCTAGGGGTGTGCGCTAACGACAGGAGGTGTGCGCGATTCGGGTGCGCTCCGAGGTGCGGTCAGGCGTGCGGTCGGCTATACGTAGATGTGTACGTCCTGTCGTTAGGGTCAAATCCAGTGGCTGGACCGGGAGCGGCGGGCTACGGTCGCGGGCATGGTTGATGCCAAGTTCGGGGAGCCTCGGTTGGCGGCGGTGTACGACGCGCTGGATCCGGATCGGGGGGATCTGGAGCACTACGCGGCGATCGTGGCGGAGTTCGGCGCGACGAAGGTGCTGGACGTGGGGTGCGGGACGGGCGAGTTGGCCTGTCTGCTCGCCAGCGGCGGCGTAGAGGTTGTCGGGGTGGATCCGGCGGCGGCTTCGCTAGAGGTTGCTCGGGGCAAGGAGTTCGCGGAGCGGGTGCGGTGGATCCACGGGGACGCGACGACGATGCCGCCGTTGCAGGTGGACCTTGCGCTGATGACTGGGAACGTGGCGCAGGTATTCCTGACGGACGAGGACTGGACGGCGACGGTGCGTGGGGTGCGGGCCGCATTGGCCGAGGGCGGGCGGTTCGTGTTCGAGACGCGGGATCCGGCGCGGCGTCAATGGGAGGAGTGGACGCGCGACAACACCCATCAGGTGCAGCAGGTTGCCGGCGAGACGGTGGAGGCCTGGAGCGATCTGCTGTCGGTGGAGTTGCCGTTCGTTTCGTTCCGCGGCACGTTCGTGTTCTCGTCGGACGGCGCGGTACTCACCTCCGATTCCACGCTGCGGTTCCGGGAGCGGGACGAGGTCGAGGAGTCGCTCGTCGCGGCCGGGTTCGCGGTCGACGACGTACGGGAGGCTCCGGATCGGCCCGGGAAAGAGTTCGTGTTCGTCGCTAGAGCGATTTGAGCAGCGCGGTCAGGGTGTGGTGGGCGGTGCGGGACATGACTGGGTTGGTTTCGACGTAGTACCAGAGGCAGCCGATGGCCTGGGCGAAGGACCAGCCCATGCCGCGGCGCCACTCCGCGTCGTCGCTGCCGAGCGTGCTGCGGAACGCCTCGCGGGCGGTGGTATCGAAAAGATTCCACGCGGGCTGTAGGTCCATCGCGGGATCCGAAACCGTGAACGTGCCGACGTCGATCACGCCGGCCAGGCGGCCGTTCTTCGCGAGCAGGTTGCCCGGCATCAGGTCGCGATGCGTCCAAGCGTCCGGTTCGGTGCGCGGAGTCGTCCGCAGGTCGGCCCACAACCGGGCGAGCCCGTCCACGTCGATCATCCCGCGGCTGCGCTCCAGCCCGTCCGCGACGTACTCGTCCTGCGAGGTCAGCACCCCGCCGCGCCACGAGCCCGTGAACACCCGCCCCTCGGTCGGCTGCGCCCGCAGCGCCAGCACGAACCGCGCGAGATCCTCGGCGAAGGCGACCGACCCGGCGACGTCGGACGCGATCGTGCCGTCGACCCACGTCTGCACCGCCCACGGCAGCGGATAGCCCGAGGCCGGCGCACCGATCGCGATCGGCTCCGGGGTCGGGTACGGCGACATCGCGCGCAATCGCCGCGCCGCATCCGCCTCGTCTTCGAGCTCCTGCTGCACCGTCGCCGCATCGCCCGGCAGGATCGGGAACCGGGCGACTAGTTCATCGCCGATCCGGAACAACGCGTTGACGGTTCCGTGGGACGGTACGGCGCGAACCGCGAGACCGCTCCACTCCGGGAACTGCTCGCGGATCAGCTCCTGTACGAGCTCGACCGTGACATCCAACTGCCCCTCGTGCATCACGCCCAGCAGTATCCCGGGAGCGGCGGGCGAGCCGCACACGATTTAGACGACCACGCAGTTAGACGAGCACGCAGTTAGACGAGCACGGCGGGGGCGACGCGAGCCGACCCGATCCCGCGATCCGGCTTGCCGAGCCGGAATCGGACCTTGCCCTTCAACACGGTCCCGGACTCGGCCTGTCCGTCGACCAGCTTCTCACCGGGGAACAGCGTGAACGTCCAGCGCTCGTTGTCGTCGCAGTCCGGCGGCGTCGCCCCACACTGCAGTACGCGCGCGCCCCAGACCTGACGGGTCATCCACGGCCGGGTGTCCTGTCCGTCCACGATGAAGTCGTCCGAGGCGATCACGTCGTTGTAGCTGCCGAGTGACGGGCCGTACGAGCCGATCACGCTTACTACCAGCTGCCATGGGCGATCTCCCGGCAGCGCGACCCCGGTGGGCAGGCGGTCGTCGAACACATCCGGGGACGGCGTCGGGCGGACCTCATCCGGCAACGGGGCGCGGGTGTCGAGCTTCGCGGGGTCCGGGACGAGGAGTACGCCGTACTCGACCTCGTCGGCGAAGCGGGCGCCGGCGAAGTGTTTGGTGAGTGCCTGCGTGGCGTCCTCGGCGCGTTGCCAGGCGAAGGTGTCGAGCAGGTACTCGCGGGTGATCGCGGGCAGGCCGCGGTCGCGGACGAGGGCGGCGACCGGCGCGGCACTCCAGGCCGCGACGAGCCGATCGAGCGACGAGGCAACGAAGTCGTTCATCCCGCCCAAGGCTAGTCGGCGGGTCGGACAGTTCACGGCGGTCGCGAGTCGGCAGGTCGAGCAGTTTCCGCGGGTCGTGAGTCGGCGGGTCCCGAGTCGGCGGTCGACAGGTCTCAGTGGGTTGGGAGGGGGCGGGTGCGGTCGGTGGCGAGGCGGATTGCGAAGACGGCTAGGGCGGTGCCGGTGAGGTAGCGGTGGATGCGCATCCAGGTGGGGCGGCGGGCGAGGAACACGGCGACGGAGCCGGCGGTGATGACGAAGACGGCGTTCATGAGCACGCCGACGGTGAGTTGCCCGAGGCCGAGGATCAGGCTCTGCAGGCCGAGGTGACCGCGGGACGGGTCGAGGAACTGGGGGAGCAGCGAGATGTAGAGGATGGCGATCTTCGGGTTCAGCAGGCAGGTGAGCAGGCCCATGCCGAACAGTTTGCGCGGGCGATCCGGCTCGAGTTCCTGGGTGGCGAACACCGACGTACCGCCGGGGCGGAAGGCATTCCAGGCGAGCCAGAGCAGGTACGCCGCGCCCGCAAGCTTGAGCGCCACATAGATCTGCGGGACGAGCGCGAACAGGGTCGCGAGGCCGGCGCTTGCCGCGAGCAAGTACGTGAGGAAGCCGAGCCCGACACCGGCCAGCGAGATCAGGCCCGCGCGGCGGCCTTGGGCGATCGAGCGGGAGATCAGGTAGATCATGTTCGGTCCCGGCACGATCACCAGGCCCAGCTCGACCAGCGCGATCCCGAGCAGTGCCTCGTTGCTCACGAGCATTCCGTGTCCCTCCCTCGGCGTACCCCGAACCTAACAGCGGTGCCCGCGCCGCAGCCGGGGGTTTCCGCGAGCTGGAATACACTCGCCTGCGGTACTCACCCTCGGTTAGCGTGGGTCGGTACGCCCACGGTTTGTGAAGGAGACGGTATGAGCGACAAGTCCAGCGAGCCGGCGGACGATCTGCAGAAGAAGTTTCGGGAAGCGCTCGAGAAGAAGAACGCCGGGAAGCACTCGCATCCGGGATCCGGAACGCGGGGGCAGGGCGTCGGCGACGCGCACAACGACAAGCAGAAGCGCCAGTTCCGGCGCAAGTCCGGCAGCTGAGTTCCGCCGAACTGTCCATCCATCCAGAAGGAGCCCCGGGTTGCCGCCCGGGGCTCGACCCTTTTCTGCGCGGGCCCGCCCGGGGGCTCGACTATTGTCGACCGTGTGAGTGAGCCGCTGCATTTCGTGGTGAAGACCCGGCTGGTGGATGTGGTGGAGGGACTGGGCGAGGGGGCCGCGTTGCCGCCGGAGCGGGTGCTCGCGAAGGAGTTCGGGGTCTCGCGGTGGACCATGCGGCAGGCGATCCGGGAGCTGATCGCCGACGGGCGGCTGCGGGCGCGGCAGGGGCAGGGGACGTTCGTCGCGACGCCGAAGCTGGTGCAGCCGCTGGCGTTGGTGAGTTACACGGAGGCGTTGCGGGCCCAGGGGCATACGCCGGGGCGTGAGGTGGTCGCGTTCGACGAGGTGATCGCCGACGTCGAGCTCGCGGAGCAGTTGAAGGTCGCCGAGGGGGATCCGGTGCACCGGCTCGAGCGGGTGCTGTTCGCGGACGGGCAGCCGATCGGGCTCGAGACGACGTACCTCTCGGTGGCGCGCTTCCCGACGCTGCGTGAGGTGCTGGATCCGACCGGGTCGCTGTACCGGTGCCTGACCGATCAGCTCGGCGTGCGGTTCGGCGAGGGGGAGGAACTGGTCGAGACCGTGATCGCGACCCCGCGGGAGGCCGAGCTGCTCAAGGCCACCCAGTCGCTCCCGATGCTCCTCCTGCACCGAACCAGCCGCGACACCGCCGGCCGCCCGATCGAAGCGGTCCGCTCCCTCTACCGCGGCGACCGAGTCGGCTTCCGCGCCACCCTCCGCCCGTAGAACGCTCCCTGGAACGCTCAAGCCCCCGCAACGCTCCGCCCTGGGGATCTGTTTGCCGGGGGTTCACCTGCTCGTCGACCTGCTCGTACGCTCCCTTCATTGGTCCGGACCAATCTTGGTCGCGACGAGGGGAGTCGGTGTGCGGGTGGTTGTGGTGGGTGGTGGCGTACTGGGCACGTTTCACGCCTGGGAAGCGGTACGGCGTGGGCACGAGGTGCTGCAGCTCGAGCGGGAGCTCGAGGCGCGGGGTGCGAGCGTGCGGAACTTCGGCCTGGTCTGGGTCAGCGGTCGCGCCGACGGGGCCGAGATCGAGCTGGCGCAGCGGGCTCGTGACCTGTGGGCCGAGGTGCCTGGCATCGGTGTCCGTACGGTCGGCTCGCTGACGGTCTGCCGCACCGAGGCCGAGTTGGCGGTGGCCAAGGAGGCCGCGACGCGACCGGACGCGGTGGCGCGCGGGTTCCAGGTGCTCGACGCGGAGCAGACCCGGGAGCGCAACCCGGCGTTGAAGGGCGACCTGCGCGGCGCGTTGTGGTGTGCGCGGGACGCGATCGTCGAGCCGCGGGAAGTGCTGCCGGCGCTCCGGGCCGAGTTGATGAAGTCGAATCGCTACCAGTTCCTCGGCGACCGGGAAGTGCGCAACGTCGACACCGGCCGGGTCGTCGACGACCACGGGGTGACGCATTCGGCTGACGTCGTCGTCCTTTGTACGGGCGCCTGGCACAGCGGGCTGATCCGCGAACTGACCGACGACCTTCCGGTACGCCGGGTGCGCCTCCAGATGATGCAGACGGCGCCGCTCGGCGACACGCTCACCACCGCGGTCGCCGACGGGGACAGCTTCCGCTACTACCCGGCGTACAGCGGATCTGCCGTCGATGACCTGCCGTCGCAGGCTCCTGTTGCCGAGGACCACAAGATGCAGCTGCTGATGGTGCAGCGCACGCACGGTGGTCTGACGATTGGTGACACCCACGAGTACGCCGAGCCGTTCGGGTTCGACGTACAGAGCGATCCGTACGACTACCTGCAGGACGCCGTCGAGAACATCCTCGGCCGCAAGCTGCCCGAGATCGTGAGGCGATGGGCCGGCGTGTACTCGCAGGCGACCAACGACGAGGTGATCCTCCGGCGGGAAGTTGCCGACGGCATCCACCTTGTCACCGGTCCTGGTGGGCGCGGGATGACCATGTCGCCGGCGATCGCCGAGGCAACCTTCGATGAGATCGGAAGGACAGAGAAGTGAAGGCTTTCAAGACCCTGCTCGCCCCTTTGCTTGTTACGGCCCTCGTGCTGGCCGGAACTGCTGCTTGTGGTGGCACCGGAGCCGCATCGACCGGCGACGGCGCCGCGAAGACCGTCACCGTCTACACCGCGGACGGGCTCGCCGACTGGTACAAGACCCGGTTCGACGCGTTCACTCAGAAGACCGGGATCAAGGTCCAGACGGTCGAGGCCGGCTCCGGTGAGGTGGTGTCGCGGCTGCAGAAGGAGAAGTCGAACCCGCAGGCCGACGTCGTGGTGACGCTGCCGCCGTTCATCCAGAAGGCGTCCCAGGACGGTCTGCTGCAGAAGTACGACGTACCGGGCGCTGATCACGTGAAGGGCGTCAAGGGCGACGACTATGTCGCGGTTGTCGACAACTACCTGTGCTTCATCGCGAACCAGCACGCGGGTACGCCGAAGTCGTTCGACGAGCTGCTCGACCCGAAGTTCAAGGGGAAGCTGCAGTACTCGACGCCGGGGCAGGCTGGTGACGGTACCGCCGTACTGCTGCTGCTTCAGCACCTGCTGGGGAAACCGGGCGCGCTCGACTATCTGAAGCAGCTGGAGGCCAACAACGTCGGCCCGTCCGCGTCGACCGGCAAGTTGCAGCCGAAGGTGAGCAAGGGTGAGCTGCTGGTCGCGAACGGCGACGTCCAGATGAACGCGGCGTCGATCGCGAACGACAAGTCGGCGTTCGGCATCTTCTTCCCGGCGAGCAAGGACGGAAAGCGTACGACGCTTGCGCTGCCGTACGTGATGGGCCTCGGTGCCGGTGCGCCGAACGTTGACGGCGGCAAGCAACTGATGGAGTACCTGCTGTCGACGGACGCGCAGCAGACGGTGTCGCAGGACGCGTTCGGGATCCCGGCGCGGGATGACGTGAAGCCGACGGACGCGAACTTCGCATCGGTGCAGAAGTCGATGTCAGGTGTCGAGGTGTGGCAGCCGGACTGGTCCGCAGTGCTGACCGATCTGGATGCCGATGTGGCGGCGTACGCGAAGGCTGTGGGATGACGGTTCAGCTCCAGGATGTGACCGTGCACTTCGGTCGCACGTGCGCGTTGGAGGGGCTTGACCTGAGCGTCGCGGCCGGTGAGACGGTCGCGCTGCTCGGGCCGTCGGGCTCCGGGAAGTCGACCGCGCTGAAGGCCGTGGCCGGGTTCGTGCGGCCGAGCCGGGGGCGGGTTCGGTTGGCCGGTAACGATGTGACCGATCTTCCGCCGGCGAAGCGGGGGATCGGGGTCGTGGTGCAGCAGTACGCGCTGTTCCCGCATCTGCGGGTCGCGGACAACGTGGCGTTCGGGCTGAAGGCGGCGCGTAAGCCGAAGGCCGAGGTGGCGGCGCGGGTCGGCGAGATGCTCGAGATGGTCGGAATGACGTCGTACGCGCGCCGCTTCCCGCGTGAGTTGTCCGGCGGTCAGCAGCAGCGGGTCGCGATCGCCCGGGCGCTCGCGATCCGGCCGCCGGTGCTGTTGCTGGACGAACCGCTAGCAGCGCTAGATGCGCAGTTGCGGGCGGACATGCTCGGCGAGCTGCAGAAGCTGCGACGGGAGGTGCCGGATATCGCGATCGTCTATGTGACGCACGATCAGTCCGAGGCGCTGGCGTTGGCGGACCGGATCGCGGTGATGCGGGATGCGCGGTTGGTGGATGTCGCGCCGGCTGCTGAGTTGTACGCCGCTCCGCCGTCGGCCTTCACCGCTTCGTTCCTGGGCGGGGCGAACCTGCTCCCGGTCGAGCCGGCTGAAGGTGGCGTGAAGGTAGCTGGTCACGTGCTCCCGGGACTGCAAGCAGCACCTGGCGAGAGCCTGCTGTGCATCCGGCCGCATGCGATCCGGCTGGAGCCCGCAGCGGTGGATGGCGGGGTGGTGGGGCGGGTGGTTGGGGTGCAGTGGCGTGGGGCGTTCAATCAGGTGACGTGCTCGGTCGACGGGTTGCACGACGTGACGGTGCGGGTCGACGTACCTGCGGATCGGCGGGTTCCTGAGCTTGGGGCGGAGGTTTCGCTGGTGCTGCCGGTCGAGGCCTGCAGTCTGGTGCCGGCTGATGGCTGTTGAGGCGCTCGGAGCCGGCGTCGTGGTCGGCAATCCACCGCGGCGCGACGCCCGATGGTTGTGGGTGCTACCGCCACTCCTGCTGATTGCGGTCCTCGTCGTCTACCCGTTGGTGCTGGTCGCGGTGGAGTCCGCGCCGGCGTGGGGTGAGGTGATCGGGTCGACCGAGTTCCGGAACGCGTTGCTGCGGACCGTGCAGATCGCGGTGAGTTCGACCGCCGGCTGCCTCGTCGTCGGCACCTTCCTCGCCGTCGTGATCAGCTTCGTCCCCTTCCCCGGCGCCCGCCTCGTCGCCGGACTCGTGGACACGATGCTCGCGCTGCCGTCGTTCCTGGTCGCGCTCTCCTTCACGTTCATCTACGGCAGCACCGGTGTCCTGCGCGCCGGCGGGTTCCTCACCTCGCCGTGGGCCGTGGTGCTCGCCGAGGTGACCTTCTACACGCCGTTCGTGATGCGACCGTTGCTGGCGGCAATGAGTCGGCTGCCGCGCGCGCAGCTCGATGTGGCCGCCAGCCTCGGCGCGGGGCCGTGGCGCGTACTGCGGCAGGTCGTGCTCCCCGAAGTACGACCGGCCCTGCTCGCGGGCGGCAGCCTGACGTTGCTGCTGACGCTGAACGAGTTCGGCATCGTCCTGTTCCTCGGTGCGAAGGGCACCACCACGTTGCCGATGCTCGTGCACACGAAGGGCATCGTGATGTTCGACTATCCGGGTGCGTGCGTGATCGCCGTCGTACAGATCGCGCTGTCCCTCGGGCTGTACGCCGTACTGCGAATGGCACTGGGAGGCCGCCGTGCTCGTCTGGACTAAACCCGGGAAGGCGATCGTCTGGCTCGCGTTCGCCGTGGTGTTCGGGCTGCTCGTACTCGCTCCGTTCGCGGTCGTGATCGCGGCCGCGTTCGCCGGCTCATGGAACGGCGTACTGCCCTCCGACCCGACGGCTGATCACCTGCGGGAGGCGCTGTCCGGTGACGAACTCGCCTCGCTGTCCGTCAGTCTGCAGACGGCGTTCCTAGGTGGTCTGCTCGCGGTCGTCTTCGGCACCTGGGGCGCCTTGTCCTCCGCAGACACGAGGTTCAAGCGGCTCGCGGACGCGATGCATCACCTGCCGATCGCCGTACCGTCCGTGGTGGTCGGACTCGGGTTGCTGGTCGCATTCTCGCGCCAACCGCTCCTGCTCAACGGCACGAAATGGATCGTGGTGATCGCGCACCTCGTCCTGATGGTTGCCTTCAGCTACGGAACGGTCTCTGCGGCGCTGGAACGCATCGATCCCTCGTACGCCGAGGTTGCCGCGTCGCTCGGGGCGTCGCCGGCCCGCGTGCTGTGGCGGGTCCGGCTGCCGATGCTGCTGCCCGCGATCGCGTCGGCCGCCGGTCTGTCCGTCGCGTTGTCGATGGGCGAGGTCGGCGCGACGATCATGATCTATCCCGCGTCGTGGCGGACGTTGCCGGTGAGCATCTTCGCGCTGACCGACCGCGGTCAGGCGTTCGTCGCCGCGGCCGAAGCAGTCGTGCTGCTCGCGACCACCGTCGTACTCGTGCTCACCCTCGATCGACTACGGGGTCGGGCAGCGGAACGCTGAGCAGCATCCGAGTGCCGTCGCCACCTTCAGGCAGCACAGTCTCGCTCAGCTCGACCTCGACCCATCGGCGTCCCCTCGCAGGAGTTCTTCCAAGCGGTCAACGGTGCTGTTCCAGTACGTCGTGAGGTCGCCGAGCCACTGCTCCACCTCGGAGAACGCCTCCGGCCGCAGCGAGCACACGACGGTCCGGCCGACCCGCTTCCGGCTCACCAGCCCAGCGTCGACCAGCACGGTGACGTGCTTGGTCATCGCCGGTGGGGTGATCCGGTGCGGCTCGGCCAGTTCGCCCATCGTCGCGTCGCCCCGACTCAGCCGGCCGACAACGGCCAGCCGGGTCGGGTCCGCGAGCGCTCCGAAGGTCCTCGGCAGCCCAGTCAGCACACGAGATACTTCACCAGTTGGTGAACTGTTGTGTCAGGGGCGGACCTCGAACACCAGGTTGAACGGCGTCTGCGCGACCGTACGGAACCTGCTGAACCCGGCCGCCTTGGTGACGTCCTGGATCCGCGCCGGACCGGCCTGGGTACCGAGGGCGAGACCCACCGGCTGCGACAGCGACGCCGGCGTGCACAGCAGCGTGGAGAAGCCGTAGTACGCGCGACCCACCGGGTTGAGGTTGTCCTCGACGTGGTCGCCGGCCATCGGCTCGACCAGCATCCAGGTGCCGTCCGGAGCGAGCGCCTCGCGCACGTGCTTGGCCGCGCCGACCGGATCACCCATGTCGTGCAGGGCGTCGAAGGTCGTCACCAGGTCGTACCCGGACCCGCTGAACTGGTCGGCCGCCGCCACCTCGAAGGTCACCCGATCGCCGAGGTTCGCGGCCCGCTGCCGGGCCGTCTCGATCGACGCCTGGTGGTAGTCCGAGCCGATGAACCGGGAGTTCGGGAACGCCTCGGCCATCAGGATCGTGGACGCGCCGTGCCCGCAGCCGATGTCGGCCACCTTCGCGCCGCGTTCCAGTTTGGCGACCACGCCGTCCAGCGCGGGCAGCCAGCTGGGCAGCAGGTTCGCGTTGTACGACGGCCGGAAGAACCGCTCGCAGCCGACGTGCACGTCGGACGTGTGCTCGTGCCACCCGACGCCCGCACCGCTCCGTGCGGCCTCAATCGTCCCGGTGGTGTGCTGCACCGTGCCGAGCGCGATCTGGAAGAAGCCGGGCAGGTACGCCGGGCTGTTCGGATCGGTCATCGCCACGGTCTGCTCCGGCGGCAACGTGTAGCGGCCGGTACTCGCGTCGTACTCGACGAATCCGCCCGCGGCCTGCGCGTTCAGCCACTCCCGCGTGTAGTGCTGATCGGTGCCGGTCCGCTCGGCGAGCTCGGCCGGCGTGGTCGGGCCGTGGTCGGCAAGTGCCTGGTAGTAGCCGAGCCGATCACCCATCACGACCAGCGCCGCGTTCAGCGTCGCCCCGACCTCGTCGACCGCCTTGAACACGAAGCCCATCAGTTTGTCGCTGTCGATTGCAACAGTCATCGATTGCTCCCCCTTGAATGGTTGGTACGGCGAACCTAGGAAGAGGAGCCCGACCATCGCATCAGGTGGGGGTCCTGGTGCACACTGCGAGACATGCTCATCGGGCGGGACGCGGAGCGCCAGGTGATCGAGCAATTGATCGCGGGGGCGCGGGTCGGGTCCGCTGGGGTACTGCTCATCACTGGCGAGCCCGGCATCGGCAAGACCGCGTTGCTGGACGAGGCCGCTGCACTGGCCGGTGGACTGCAGGTCCTGAGAGCACGTGGTACCGAAGCCGAACGGGAGCTGCCGTTCGCAGGCCTGCTCCAACTGCTCCGACCTGTGCTGGCCGGCCTCGACCGCATCCCCGGACCGCAGAGGACAGCACTGGAATCGGCACTGGCACTCGGAACCGATGCAGCAAGCCCCGGGGACCGCTTCGCCGTCGGCGCCGCAACCCTCAGCCTGATCTGCCGGTACGCCGAGAACACGCCGCTCGCACTGATCATCGACGACGCACACCTGCTGGACCGTCCATCGGCTGAAGCGCTGTTGTTCGCGGCGAGACGCCTGCTGGCAGACCCGATCGTCATGCTGATCGCGGCTCGTGCCGACGAACCGCATCCGTTCGAAGCCGACCTGCCACGGCTGCAGCTGGAGGGCATCACGCTGGATGCCGCGCGACAGGTCGTGCAGCATGTCCCGAGCGACCTGGTCGAGCAACTGCACCACACCGTGGCAGGTAACCCGCTGGCGCTGCTGGAGCTGGCTGACGATCCGGACCGCCTGCACCGGATGCCGCCAGGCGTACCGTTTCCAGTCCCCGCGATGCTCGCAGAAGCCTTTGCCAGCAGGGCAAACCGCCTGAGCCCGGATGCGCGCACCGCACTGCTTGTAGCGGCCTTAGACGGTGATCTCGGAACGGTGTCCCGAGTGTGCGCAGCGCTCGGAGTAGAGGTCGCTGCACTGGAGGAGGCCGAGGCGGCCGGTCTGGTCGCCATTCAGGACGGTGAGGTCCAGTGGCGACATCCGCTGGTCCGCTCGGCGATCTACACCGGCGCTGACCCGGCAGCACGTCGTACGGCGCACCGCGCGGTGGCTCTGGCCACACCGGACCAGGACCGGCGGGCGTGGCACCTGTCCGAGGCAGTCCTCGGCGCTGACGACGAGGTGGCAGCCGGACTGGTCGTTGCAGCGGAGCATGCGGCCGCACGTGGAGCACATGCGGTCGCAGCAACGGCGTACGAGCGTGCTGGACGGTTGAGCCGGGGACTACCGGACCGTGCAGTCAGACTGGTCGCAGCTGGTGAGGCGGCGTGGTCGGCCGGACTGGCGGAGCGAGCAGAGGCGTTGCTGGAGGATGCGCTGATTCTGCAGCCGCCGTTGCCGGTGCGGATCCGCGCGCAGGAGATTCGCGGCGACATCGAAGTGAAGTGCGGATCGCCGCGCCGTGCCCGCGACATCCTGGTCGCGGCTGCTGCGGAGTCGACCGACCCGGCGATCGCCACCGGTCTGCTCGCGGATGCGGTCGCGGCCTGTTTCCGGCTGTGCGACGCCGCGGCCGGGTTGGAGGTGGCGTACAACCTCGACAGCCTGCTGCCGGCGGTCGATCGTCCTGGTCCGCGCATCATCGGCATGCTGGCGAGCGGCGTCGCCAAGGTGCTGGCCGGGAGCGGTGGGACGGACCAGATCCGTGCAGCGATCGCGCTGGCACCCTCCGACGAGCTGGACCGGGACCGCCGGCGCCAGGTGTGGATGGTGCTGGCCGCGTTGTTCCTCAGAGAGACAGGTACCGGCCGGACGCTCCTGCAGCAGGCGATGCTCGAGCGACGCGAACAGGTCGCTCTCGGGACGCTGCCGGGCCTCCTGTTCGTGCTGGCTCGCGACGACGCGACAACCGATCGGTGGGCCGATGCGGAGACGTCGTACGACGAGGGGATCCGGCTGTCGCGCGAGACCGGTCAAACGACTGAACTAGCGATGAACCTGGCCGGACTGGCGTGGCTGATGTCCCACCAGGGCAGACCGGAGTGCCAGGAGCTCGCTGTGGAGTGTCTACGGATCTGTGCGGAGCATGAGATCCGCCTCGGCACGGTGTGGTCCCTGTTCGCGCTGGGAGACCTCGAGCTGGGACGTGGCGACCCGGCTGCGGCGCTACCGCAGTACGAGCGGTTGGTCGACGTACTGGCTGAGTACGGGCTGAAGGACCCGGACCTGTCGCCGGCACCCGAGCTGGTCGAGGTCTACCTGCGGTTGGGACGGTTGGACGATGCGCAGCGGGTAGTGCTCGAACATTCTGCGTTGGCAGAGGCGAAAGGGCAGCCGTGGTCGCTGGCGCGAGCAGCACGGGCGCGCGGTGTGGCCGGTGAGAGCGAGTCGGACTTCGTTCTGGCGCTCCGCTGGCACGAGGAGACGCTGGACGCGTTTGAGCTGGCCCGGACGCGGCTGGCGTACGGCGCTTGGCTGCGACGGGCACGGCGGCGTGTGGACGCGCGTACGCAGCTGCGGCTCGCAGTGGAGGGTTTCGACGCGCTCGGTGCGCTTGGGTGGGCAGACCAGGCGGCGGCCGAGCTCAAGGCGACTGGTGAGACCGCACGGCGCCGTGTGCCGAGCACTGTGGACGATCTGACGCCACAGGAGCGCCAGATCGCCGTACTGCTTGCGGATGGTCACAGCATTCGGGAGGCTGCGGCGCGATTGTTCCTGAGCCCCAAGACCGTCGAGTACCACCTGCGCAAGGTCTACGCGAAGCTCGGCGTCCATTCGCGCACCGAACTGGTTGAGCACCTCGGAACGTAGGCTGGATGGTCTTCCTGCTGATGAACGCGATCCGCGAACTCCCCGTACTGCTCTGACCTCAGCCAGTGGCATCGGCTGAACATCGGGTGAACCACGCCTGAATCACATCGGTGGGATTGCAGCTCCCTTGACGATGAATGGCATCCTTGGCCGGGTGACGGAGTTGATGGAGGTCGCGCGACACCTGCTCAGCCTTGCGATGGCCTCGCATTGGCTGCTGCTCATCCTGTTCGCCGCCGCCGCGATCGATGCCGTGTTCCCGGTGGTGCCCAGCGAGGGCATGGTGATCACCGCCGGCATGGCCGCGGCCGCCGGCCACCAGAACCTCCCGCTCGTCATCGCGGCCGCGATGGCCGGCTCCGTCATCGGCGAGTCCGTCTGCTACTTCCTGGGCCGCGGCTCCGGCCCTGCGCTGCACCGGTGGATGAAGCGCCAGGAGCGTCGCCAGAAGCTCTACGACAAGGTCTCGGCCGCGCTGCACTCACGCGGCGGGCTGATCCTGATGACGGTCCGCTACATCCCGGGCGCCCGGATGGTCGCGACGCTGACGGCGGGCGCGACGCGGTACTCGTTCAAGAAGTTCATCGTCTTCACCATCGCCGGTGTCACGGTGGCTTATACGTACGTCGCCATGCTCGGGTATCTCGGTGGTGACGCGTTCGCGCACGACCAACTGAAGGGGCTCGCGTTCAGCCTGAGCCTGGCCGCGGTGATCGGTCTCGTCGTCGAGACCTCCCGCCGGATCGTCGTGAAGCGCCGCGCGGCGAAGGTCACGGCCGCTTAACGATCCCCGCGCGGGTTTCCAAGCGCTTGCGTGTCCCGGGCCAACCTTTCCCGGTATCCGTGCGTCAGTAGACCCGTGGTGAGGCCTGAGGCGAACCCCACCGCGGCCAAGCCCACCGCTCAGCTCGCGACGTACCGGCAGGCGCTCGCGACGTCGCGCGCGAGCGGGAACCCGCCGCTGTTCCTCGGCAACCACTTCAACCGCTGGAACAACAGCGTGTACTCCGACGCGCTGACCGCCTTCGTGACGGAGACGTGCACGCAGCCCGACGTACGGTGCGTGTCCAACATGGAGCTGGCGAGCTGGCTGGCGAGGTACGGCGTACCTAGTCTTCAGAACCGCCCGTCATAGCTTCAGGTAGCCCCAGGCGCTTTGCCAGGTGCCGCCGTCCTTGATCCGGCCGACGACGAGCCGCTGCAGGCGGGTGTCCTGCGGGAGCTCGTCGAGGTGGTCCAGGCCATGGGTGCGGAACGTGAAGAAGATGGCGCTGTCCTGGCTGTCGTTCGGCGTCCCGTACGGCGTGAAGCGGCGCCCGAACTTCACCATGTTCGAGTCCTGCGGGAGGTTGTCGAGCAGGTACGGGTCGAGCAGCCAGGACCACAGGTTCGCCGTCTGCACCGGGTACTCCGGGAAGTACCGCGGGAAGAACTCGCGGGCCCGCTGGATGCTGTCGTCGACCAGCTCAGGCGTCAGCGGACCGGTCTCCGGGATGTGCACGCCGATGATCCACTCGCCCGGCTCGGTGCCCGGAACCGGCTTGTCCTCCGGCACCTGGTGCAGCAGGTACTGCAGCCGGCCGAGCGCGTAGAGCTGCCCGGTCCAGGCGATCGTCAGCCACCAGTGCGTCTCCAGGCCGTACTCGCCGTGCGTACGACGACTCACCTTGAGCTGCTGTCCCAGATCGGCCAGCGACGCCCAGCTGATGTCGTCCGGAATGCCGCGCTCCGCGTGGAACCGGCGGATGTCCGGCACGGTGTCCAGGAACGCCTGGACAGAGTTCCGCGGGTCCTCCGGCATCGTGAACTCCGGCTCGCTGCCGAGCTTCCCGATCGCCCCGCGGATCTGGTCCGCGAGCTCCTTCACCACCGCTTGATCCGGTACGAACGCCTCGGCCGCCTCCCGGTCGACGTCGGCAAACCCCAGCAGGCGATATTCCTCGACACTCGTCACTCATCAACGGTAACCGATCCAAACGAGCCAGAGACTTACGACCTGAGGCGCGGACCTCCAGCACTCACCAACCACCGGCTGTTCGCGCTGTCCACGCTGAGCCCCGCCCTCGGAGCGCGCTCGGGCGAGGGTTGATGAGTGGCGCAGGTCCGCCCCACCTCACCGCTCCTCGGCGAGGCCCAGGTAGAGGATGTTCGGGTTCGAGGGGTTGAAGGCGAGGGACGGGATGCCGTCGAACGTGTTGTGGCGTTTGGTGAGGGCGCCGGTGGAGGGGACGAAGCGGTACAGGTCGGCGCCGAAGTTCGCGAACGACGTGCCGTAGCTGAAATACAGCAGGTCCGGGTCGACCGGTGAGGCCCACATCTTGTTGCCGTTGATCAGGTCGGCGCGGCTCTGGTCCAGCACCTCGCGGAACTTCTGCCCGCCGTCGGTCGACTCCCAGATGTACCGCGTCGACCGGTCCCGGTCGTACCCCTCCATCCACACCTTCGACGGGTCGGCCGGCGAGATCGCCAGGCTGAACGCGTTCACCCGCTCGACCGGCCGCGACCGGGTCCAGGTCCGCCCGCCGTCGAACGTCACGTACACGCCGTCCGACATCACGCCCGCCACCACGTGATCCGGGTTCCGCGGATCTACCACGGCGTCGTACAGGAACAGATCACGCGCAGGCGGTACGCCGACGCGCTGCCAGGTCTCGCCGTCGTTCGAGGAGTCGTAGAGCTGCCCGTCGCCCGCCACGGCTCGCAGCCGCCCGGGCCGCGCGTCCAGCGCCGCGAGCCCGCCCCACTGCACTGGCCCGAGGACCGTGGTGACCTGCGAACCGTGCACGCGGTGGATGGGTTGGTCGTTGACGCTGTAGACGTACGCCGAACCGCCCGGGCCCGGCTGTACGTCGTACGTGCTCAAGTCGTCCGGTGTCTTGTCGAGCAACTGCCAGCTGCAGCCGGCGTCACTCGAGCGCTGGATCGTCTGCTTGCCGATGCTGACGAGCGTGTTCGGCTCCTCCAGCGCGGCGACCTTCGCGTACGTGACGGCGAGCAGTTTGCCCGTCGTACCCGCGAGAACCTGGCCGTCCGTCTCGGTGAAGGTCACCGAGCCGTCGCCGTACACCTTGCCGCAGTGTGGCCGGTTCCAGGACGGGGCCGGGGGTGCTGCGCCAGCAGGTGTGGGAAGAGCAGCGAGCAGAGTGACGGTCGCGGCCGCGATGGCAAAGCGGTGTGAGGTCATGCCCTTAGGTGTAAGGGCTGTGACGTCACAGCCACCAGCGCTTGCCGTGGCCGACAAGAGCCATGACGGGAAGCGGTCAGCCTGCAGCGGTGTCGATGTGCCGTGCGAGTACGAGGTCGTCGTCGGTGATCCCGCCGGCCTCGTGGCTGCTGACCCGGAACGTGATCGTCGTGTAGCGGATGTCCATGTCCGGGTGGTGGTTCATCGACTCCGCCAGCTGCCCGACGGTCGCCACCAGCCGGATGCCGTCCAGGAACGTATCCCTCTTGACGCTTCGGACCAGCTCGTTGTCCACGACCTTCCACTCCGGGAGGTGGTCGCGCAACGCGAGGTCGATCTGGTCGTCGGTCAAGAGCTCAGCCATGCGCTCACTCTAGACCCCCGCGTCACTCGGAGCGACGGGCGCGCGGTGCGGCAAGGAAGCCCAGAAGGGCCAGTACGGATCCTGCGGTGACGATCGCTCCGAAGACCCACGGTTGCGGGTCGTCGGCGTTGAACGCCAGCAGGGTGCCGCTGATTGCCAGACCGGTGGCGATGCTCATGGTCGCGGCCATCTGACCGGCGCTGGTGTTGCGGCCGGAGTTGCTCTGGTCGGAGAGGTCCAGCGTGAGCACGGACAGGCTCGAGGAGCTGAGTCCCATGCCGATGCCCGCGAACCCCCAACCGATCAGGCCGATGCAGGTGGTCGCGTCCGTCCAGGCGAGCAACGACGTCACAGCCAGTCCGAGCGTCATGAACGCGAGCCCGGTCCGCAGTACGACGATCCGCTCGATCCCGTGTTCGCGACCCTGCAGCCACGATCCGAACGCCCAGCAGACGCCGGTGATCGACAGTGTCACGCCAGCCCGCGACGGGCTGAAGTCATGCTGCAGCGTGAGCAGTAGCGGGAGGTACGCGCCGACGCCGGCGAACGCAGCCCCACCGAGTCCGCGGACGGCGACCACTGCGGGGAAGCCGCGTCGTGCAGTGAATGTGCCGGCCGGCATCACGCGTACGGCGGCCTGTCCTAGCACTGCTAGCGCCACGACCACCGCCGTACCGCCGAGGAACGGGTGCGCTTCCAGGTGGTCGCCGGCCAGCGTCATCGAGAACAGGGCGACGGATGCGGCCAAGGCCCAGGGGAGTGCGGCTCGCCACGCCTCGAGCTCGGCCGCATCCTCGGCAGTGCGCTCCGGCGCGGGTGCGTTGGCCGATTGACGCATGGCCGGACGGAGCAGCAGCCAGCTCGGGACCAGGAGTACGACCGCGCCGAGGAAGACCCAGCGCCAGCCGAACTGCTCCGTCACCACTCCGGTCAGCACCGGTCCGAGGACCGACGGGAGGATCCACATCGCGGCGAACAACGAGAACATCCGCGGCCGCAGTACGGCGGGCAGCGCGTGGGCGACGAGCACCATCAACGACACGTCGAGCAGGCCCTCGGCCAGACCACTGAGCAGGCGTCCCGCGATGACCATCGGCATTGCGGTCGCCGTACCGACCAGGAGTTGTGCGAGGGTGAACGAGATCGCGCCTGCGCGCAGGGTCGGGATCGGGCCGCGGCGGTCCGACCAAAGGCCGGCGATCGCGAGCGAGATCAGGTAGCTCGCGTTCGGCGCCGCGTTCGCGAGACCGAAGCTGCCGAGTGCGTCGAACTGGCGGACCATCGTGGGCAACGCCGTACCGACCGCGCGGTTCTCGAACGCGCCGAGCGTGACGAGTCCGATCACCCCGAGCACCAATGGCAGATGCTGTCCGGTGAACAGCTTGGGGCGGGCCTCAGCGGTCGTCGTCATGGGGGCTATGGTTGAAGTTCAAGTTAGGTTGAAGTCAAGTCGCTCGATTGCCGGGGAGCCGGAAGATCAGGATCAGGACGCGGAGTACGAGGACCGCGCAGATCACCAGCAGGTTGTAGCCGAACAGCTGGAAGAGCGTCATCGAGTCGGTGACCTTCGGGCCGCCCGGTGTACCGAGCAAGAGGACGGCCATGATGCCCGCGGTCGCGCCTAGCACTGCTAGCAGCGCCTGGTGAAGCAGGCCGGTGAAGTGCCGGCGGTCGCGTTCGTCGGCGAAGAGAGAGACATTCACTCCGAGCCGGCCACTCTCCGCGGCGGCTGCGATCCGGTCGATCCGGCGCGGCAGGCGGCGCAACATCGGGAGCAGCGTGGCGAGTTCCTCGGTCGCCGTACGGCGGAGCGCGTCGGGCGTGAGCCGATCGGTGACGTGCGCGTTGGCGAACTGCCGCGACGCCGCGACCAGGTCGAAGGTGGGGGAGATCCGGGAGATCGTCCCTTCGACCGTGGCGAGCGCGCGGAACACGGCCGCGACCTCGGGCGGTACGCCGAGTTCGTGCGACGTGATGATCTTGAACAGGTCGTTGAACATCGCCGGGCCGAGTGACACGCCGGCCGCGAGGTGTTTGGTCATGAACTGGCCGACGGAGCGCTCCAGCGCGCGTTCGTCGATGACGTCCGGTCGGTAGACGATCTCGAGCAGCGCGTCGGTGGCCGACACCGGGTCGCCGTGGTCGATGGCGAGCAGGAAGCGTTGCAGGGCTTCGCGGGTGGCGGGGTCGAGGCGGCCGACGGAGCCGAGGTCGAGCATGCCGATCCGGCCGTCGGTCAGCAGCAGGAAGTTGCCGGGGTGCGGGTCGGCGTGGAAGACGCCGTCGATCGCGACCTGGCCGAGCAGGCACTCGAACAGCGCGCGGCCGAGGCGGACCGGGTCGAGGCCGCGGTCGGCGATCGCCTGGCCGGCGTTGCCGAGGCCGATGCCGTCGAGCCGTTGCATGGTGAGGACGCGGCGGGTGGAGCGCTCCGGGTACAGCCGCGGTACGACGAGGTCATTGCTGGCGGCAACGGACCGACCGGCGGCCACGGTGGTCATGTTGCCGGCCTCGACGGTGAAGTCGAGCTCCTCGCGCATCGCATCCGCGAACCCGTCGGCGAGCGCCCGCACCCCCATCGAGCGTCCCCAGTCGGTATTCCGATCCAGGAGCCGGGCGAGCCGCCGCACGATGTCGAGATCCCGGTCGACCAGCCCCGCAATCCCAGGTCGCTGAACCTTCACCACCACGTCGAGCCCCTCCGCGACCGACCGGCCAGCCGCGCCGTCTCCCGCCACACCGCCTCCCGCCGTGCCGCCTCCCGCCACGCCGGAGGTGTGCAGGCGGGCGGTGTAGACCTGGGCGACCGAGGCGGCGGCGAGCGGGGTCGGGTCGAACTCGGCGTACAGCTGGGTGATCGGGGCGCCGAGTTCTTCGGTGAGGATTTGCTCGATCTGGGACCAGGGGGCCGGGGTGACCTGGTCCTGGAGGCGGCTGAGTTCGGTGGCGACCGACAAGGGGATGATGTCGCTGCGCGTGGACAGCACCTGCCCGAGCTTGACGAACGTGACGCCGGCTTCGTCGAGCGCGAGTCGCAGCGACCTGGCCAGCTCGGCCTGGCCCGCGGCGTTCTCCCGGCCCGGACGGCGCCGGCCGCGCAGGTACGGTCCGAGGCCGTGCTTGATCGCGATTCGCAGAATTTGCAGGTACCGTCGGGTGCGCGCGATCCGCCCGCTGAGGTCCCGCCGCAGATCACGGGCCCGCGGCAACGACCCGGTCGGCACCATGGCCTCGGCCAGTACGAGGAAGACCAGACCGGCGAGCATCGAACACACCGCCGTCAACGCGAGGAACGCGACCGCGGCGGCGTTCGAACCCTCGAAGGGCAGCTTGCCGACCAGCGCGTTGGCGATCGGACTGAACACCGACAGCGTCAGCGTCGCCCCCAACGCGAGCCGCAGTACGCCGAACCGCACCCCGAGCAGCCGCTGCGACACCGGCACGAAGATCACCATGAACACGAACAGACTGAACAACCCCGCAACAACGATCCCCATGCCCGAAACCCTAAACGCCCAACCGCCCCCGAGACCTCACCCAAGCGAGTGACCCGACCCCGGACCTCTCAACTTTGAGAACCCACCAACCAAATCGGAGCCGCGAAAACGGTTGGTGGGTTCTCAAAGTTGGGAAAAGCGAGTCCCCTGGCTCCGGGTGGGGCCAGGGGACTCGGGGTGTGCGGGGGTTAGGCGGGGCGGCGGCGGATTTTGTTGCCCAGCCAGACGATCGGGTCGTACTTGCGGTCGACGACGCGTTCCTTCATCGGGATCAGGGCGTTGTCGGTGATCTTGATGTGCTCGGGGCACACCTCGGTGCAGCACTTGGTGATGTTGCAGAAGCCCAGACCGTGCTGCTCCTGCGCGGCGTGCTGCCGGTCGGCGGCGTCGAGCGGGTGCATGTCCAGCTCGGCGATGCGCATCAGGAACCGCGGACCGGAGAACGACTCCTTGTTCTCCTCGTGGTCACGGATCACGTGGCAGGTGTCCTGGCACAGGAAGCACTCGATGCACTTGCGGAACTCCTGCGAGCGCTCGACGTCGACCTGCTGCATCCGGTACTCGCCCGGCTTCAGGTCCGCCGGCGGCTTGAAGGCCGGCACCTCGCGCGCCTTCTGGTAGTTGAACGACACGTCCGTGACCAGGTCGCGGATCACCGGGAACGTGCGCATCGGCGTGACCGTGACGACCTCGTCCTCGGCGAACGTGTTCATCCGGCACATGCACATCAGCTTCGGCATGCCGTTGATCTCGGCGCTGCAGGAGCCGCACTTGCCGGCCTTGCAGTTCCACCGGACCGCCATGTCGGGGGTCTGGGTGGCCTGCAGCCGGTGGATGACGTCGAGGACGACCTCGCCCTCGTTCACCTCGACCTCGTAGTCCTTGAGCTCCCCGCCCTCGGAGTCCCCACGCCAGACCTTGAATTTGCCCTTGTAACTCATGTGGCCGGCAGCTCCTCTTCGGTGAGGTACTTCTTCAGCTCGTCGAGCTCGAACAGCTCCAGCAGGTCCTCGCGCATCGGGATCTGCTGCTTCTCGGTGACGTTGACGACGCCGTCGGCGTCCAGCGCGCAGACCAGCAGCTTCTTGCGCCACTCGGGGTTCATCCCCGGGAAGTCGTCGCGTGTGTGCCCACCGCGCGACTCCTGCCGCATCAGCGCCGCCCCGGCCACACACTCCGACACGGTCAGCATGTTGCGCAGGTCGAGCGCGAGGTGCCAGCCGGGGTTGAACTGCCGGTGACCTTCCACCGTCATCTTCGCGATCCGGCTACGGAACTCGGCCAGCCGGCCGAGCGCCTGCTCCATCTCTTCTTCCTTGCGGATGATGCCGACCAGGTCGTTCATCGACTGCTGCAGTTCCTGGTGGATCGTGTACGGGTTCTCGCCGCCCTCGAGCTCGAACGGCGCCAGCGCGTCCGCGGCCGCCGCGTCGACGTCGCCCTCGTCGATCTTCGGCCGCTCCTGAAGCTGGTCGACGTACGTCGCGGCGCCCATGCCGGCGCGCCGCCCGAAGACGAGCAGGTCGGACAGTGAGTTGCCGCCGAGCCGGTTCGAGCCGTGCATGCCGCCGGCCACTTCACCTGCGGCGAACAGGCCCGGTACGACGGACGACGCGGTGTCCGGATCGACCTCGACGCCACCCATCACGTAGTGGCAGGTCGGACCGACCTCCATCGGCTCCTTGGTGATGTCGACGTCCGCCAGCTCCTTGAACTGGTGGTGCATCGACGGCAGCCGCCGGGTGATCTCCTCGGCCGGGAGCCGCGATGACACGTCCAGGAAGACACCGCCGTGCGGCGTACCGCGGCCGGCCTTCACCTCGGAGTTGATCGCGCGCGCGACCTCGTCGCGCGGCAGCAGCTCCGGTGGGCGCCGGTTGTTGTCCGGGTCCTTGTACCAGCGGTCCGCCTCGTCCTCGGACTCGGCGTACTGCGCCCGGAACACGTCCGGCACGTACTCGAACATGAACCGCTTGCCTTCGGAGTTCTTCAGTACGCCGCCGTCGCCGCGGACCGACTCCGTGACCAGGATCCCCTTCACCGACGGCGGCCAGACCATGCCGGTCGGGTGGAACTGGATGAACTCCATGTTGATCAGCGTCGCGCCGGCCCGCATCGCGAGCGCGTGCCCGTCACCGGTGTACTCCCAGGAGTTCGAGGTGACCTTGAAGGACTTGCCGACACCGCCGGTCGCCAGTACGACGGCAGGCGCGTCGAAGAGGATGAACCGCCCGGACTCGCGCCAGTACCCGAAGGCACCGGAGATCGCGTCGCCGTCTTTCATCAGCTCGGTGATCGTGCACTCGGCGTACACCTTGAGGTTGGCCTCGTAGTCGCCGGTAGCCTCGAAGTCCTCCTGCTGCAGCGAGACGATCTTCTGCTGCAGGGTGCGGATCAGCTCCAGGCCGGTGCGGTCGCCGACGTGGGCGAGCCGCGGGTAGGTGTGACCGCCGAAGTTGCGCTGGCTGATCCGGCCGTCGGGCGTGCGGTCGAACAGCGCGCCGTACGTCTCCAGCTCCCAGACCCGGTCCGGGGCCTCCTGCGCGTGCAGTTCGGCCATCCGCCAGTTGTTCAGGAACTTCCCGCCGCGCATCGTGTCGCGGTAGTGGACCTGCCAGTTGTCGTTGGAGTTCGCGTTGCCCATCGCGGCCGCGCAGCCGCCCTCGGCCATCACGGTGTGCGCCTTGCCGAACAGGGACTTGCAGATGATCGCGGTCTTCTTGCCCTGCTCACGGGCCTCGATCGCCGCCCGCAGACCGGCGCCGCCGGCCCCGATCACGACGACGTCGTACGAGTGTCGTTCCAGCTCAGTCATGAAATCCTCAATTGATGATGCGCAGGTCGGAGAACCAGCCGGCGGAGACCGCCATGATGTAGAAGTCGGTCAGGATCACGGTGAACAGCGACGTCATCGCGAAGGTGCCGTGCTTCGGGTTCAGCTTGGACACGAAGGTCCAGTACCGGTAGCGCATCGGGTGCTTGGAGAAGTTCTTCAGGCGGCCGCCGACGATGTGCCGGCAGGCGTGGCAGGACAGCGTGTAGAGCCACAGCATCACCAGGTTCAGCCAGATGATCACCGTGCCGAGGCCGATGCCGAATCCGCCGCCGTCGCCGTGGAAGGCCTGCAGGCCGTCGTAGATGTTCAGCACACCGAAGACCAGCGCACCGTAGAAGAAGTAGCGGTGCAGGTTCAGCGCGATCAGCGGGAACTTGCGCTCACCGGTGTAGTTCTTGTGCGGCTCCGGCACCGCGCAGGCGGCCGGCGCGAAGAACAGCGACCGGTACCCCGCCTTGCGGTAGTAGTAGCAGGTGCCGCGGAAGCCGGCCAGCACCACGAAGGTGATCAGGCTCAACGGCAGCCAGCGCGGGAACCCGCCGAACCAGGTGCCGAGGTGGCTGGCGCCTTCGACACACGAACTGCTCAGGCAGGGCGAGTACAGCGGGGTGAGGTAATGGAAGTCGTTGACCCAGTACCACTTGCCCATGAAGATCCGGATCGTCGCGTAGACGATGAAGAAGCCCAGGATCACGCCGATGCGCAACGGCGCGAGCCACCATCGATCCGATCTTGCAGTCTTGAGGCCTACTTGAGCGCGGCCCGGCGCGTCTACTCCCGTCGCCATCAGGGAGCGTGCCTGTCAGGCGCGCCGAAGCCTTCGTGTTCCGCGTCGGTCCACATGGACGCGTCATACTCCACGTCGGGAATCTCCTCGAGTTCCTCCGGAACGGGTCCGGGCCTGTGCCTGGGGTCGGGCGCGCCGAGCTCTGCGAGATCGTCGCCCAGCCGGGCCACATCGGACACCAGGCGGCGGATGCCGAGGGTGTCACCGTACTCCTGGCTGAGTTTGCCCACCGCCGCATGCAGCCCTTCGAGCGCGCGGACGACTGCGGCGATGTTGCGCTGGCCGCTGTTGCCTTCACTCATGCCGACTCCAGTGATGGTTATGTAGCTGTCAGTATGGGCACACTTTGCCCCTGCCGAGCGCCCAACGGAAGACCTCTCGGTACGGCGTGTTTCCAGTTAGGCTTACCTCAGTTGCGAGCGCGCCGATGAGTGGAGTAATGGGGCGTATCCGGCCTGCAACACAAGAAGATTCGCGGGCGGTGTGAGGGTCTCGACCTGCTGCAGACCGGGTGGCCGCAGCGGTACGCCGTACCCGTCCCAGGACCACGGCAACACCTGATGGTCGAGCACCAACGCCGGCCGCCCGTCGAACCGCACGATCGCCCCGTCCGGCAGTTCGGACAGGTTCTGGATCGTCGTCCGTTGCCGTCGGGTCCGGGGTTCGACCCGCTGACTGTGCAGTACTGCGTCCATCTCGGCAGCTCTCGGGCGTTGAGCGTGACCTTGCGCCCACGCACCGGCGTACAGCAGGAAATCCCTGCGCCGGCAGTAATGACACGGGCGATGGCCGGCGGCGAGCGCGACCGCTTCGTCGAAGAAGAACAGCGCGGTCCAGCGGCCGGGCGGCATCGGATCGCGGCGGATCCCCTTCCAGTCGAGGACGCAGCAGATCCATGCCTTCGAGCGCCAGCGGGTCGTGCCGAGGCGGCGATCGGGGCTGTGCAGGCTGCCGCGATTACCCATCAGGAGGCCGCGGCCGGGGTCGGCGACGATCTCCTGAGTGGGCAGAACCCTGTTCTGCAACGGCATACCGGCATCATGTCGGACGCGGCCGACGGTTTCTGGCAGAGTCGCGACAATGCAGATCGTGGTGGGTGTTGCGGTGGTACGGGACGGCTTGGTGCTGGCGGCGTACCGGCCGGGGCCTGACGGTGGCTGGGAGTTCCCGGGCGGCAAGGTCGAGCCGGGGGAGACCGACGAGCAGGCCGCGGTCCGGGAGCTCCGCGAGGAGCTGGACCTGGAGATCAAGGTCGGTGAGTCCCTCGGACCCGGAGTGGACATCTCGGAGGCATACCGGCTGCACGTCTACCGGGCGGTGATCGTCGCCGGCGATCCGGTACTGCGTGAGCACTCGGAGCTCCGGTGGTTCGCACCGGAGGACCTCGACGACAGCGACTGGCTGGTACCCGATCGGCCGTTCGTCCGGGCACTCCGAACCCGCCAGTAGTGGCGGAAGTCACACCGGTCACGATTCGGTGACTAGCGTCGGCTTCCCATGGCGTCCACACTGCGAGATACGTAGGGTTCCCCGCAACCCGGCGAGCCCGGGTCAAAGGTGCGGGGTGCATCACCATGAAAGACGGGTGACGGGCGATGACGCTGGGGGTATCGGAGACGCAGTCTCCCGATGAGGGACTGCCGACAGATGCTCTGGTCGAGACTGCCGAGGCGAAGGAGATCGAGGGCCGCTCACCGGGGGAGATCGCGTGGGCACGGCTGCGCCGCGACAAGGTCGCGATCATCAGCGCGATCGTGATCCTGCTGATCATCTTGGTGGCGCTGTTCGCGCCGCTGATCGTCAAGCTGAACGGGTTCCCGCCCGATCAGTTCAACAAGCTCGACTCGCACGGGAACCCGTTGCTGAACACGCGTGACGGCGGCATCCCGATCGGCGGGTTGTGGGGCAGTGGCACGAGCTCCGAGCACTGGCTCGGCATCGAGCCGCAGAACGGCCGGGACATCTTCTCGCGGCTGGTCTACGGCACCCGGGTCTCGCTGCTCGTGGCGCTCGGCGGCACCGTCATCGCGGTCGTGCTCGGCACCGTGATCGGGATGGTGTCCGGGTACTTCGGCGGCTGGGTCGACACGCTGCTCAGCCGGCTGATGGACATCATGCTGAGCTTCCCGTCGCTGCTGTTCGTGATGGCGCTGACACCGGTGGTCGCCTCGCGCGCCCAGGACCTGTTCGGCATCGGCGACAACAACGCGCTGCGGATGGGCGTGCTGATGTTCGTCCTCGGGTTCTTCGGCTGGGCCTACCTGGCCCGAATAGTCCGTGGTCAGACGCTTTCGCTGCGTGAGCGCGAATTCGTGGAGGCCGCCAGGTCACTCGGCGCCGGACCGAACTACGTGCTGTTCCGGCAGGTCCTGCCGAACCTGATGCCGACGCTGCTGGTCTACACGACGCTGCTGCTCCCGACGAACATCACCGCGGAAGCCGCGCTGTCCTTCCTGGGTGTCGGCATCAAGGAGCCGACCTCGTCCTGGGGCCGGATGATCTCCGACGCGTCGAACTGGATCGAGGGCAACCCGTTGTACCTGTTCTTCCCGGGCATGGCGCTGTTCATCACCGTGCTGGCGTTCAACCTGCTCGGCGACTCGGTCCGGGACGCCCTCGATCCGCGCGCCGGAAGGAGCTGACCGGTGGGCCGCTATCTCATCCGCCGCCTGATCCAGGCGGTGTTCGTGCTGATCGTGATCAGCGCGATCACGTTCTTCCTGTTCTGGGCCACGCCGGCGAACCCCGCGTTGCTGATCTGCGGCAAGAACTGCAACGCGGAGACGGTCGCACAGGTCAACGCGACGTACGGCTTCGACAAGCCGCTGGTCGTGCAGTACGGCCAGTACATGCAGGGCCTGGTGAGCCCGGGCGGGCGGACGATCGGGTCCGAGGGCAACGAGCGCAACTGCCCGTGGCCGTGCTTCGGTGAGTCGTACCAGAACGGCATCCCGGTCTGGAACTCGATCAAGGACGCATTCCCGGCGACGCTGTGGCTGTCCCTCGGAGCCGCCGTCCTCTGGCTGTTGTCCGGAGTCATGCTCGGCCTGATAGCCGCGCTGCGCAAGGGCAAGTTCATCGACAAGTTCAGCGTCGGCCTGGCCCTGTTCGGAGTGTCCTTCCCGACCATCGTGTTCGGCTACCTGCTGCTGTTCCTGTTCATCGTCAAACTGAAATGGGTCCCGTTCCCGGACACGGCGAACGCAGCCTTGTTCACGGTCGGTCCGGTGAAGTGGCTGCAGTTCTACATCCTGCCGTGGATCACGCTGGCGCTGGTGTTCGCGGCGCTCTACACCCGGATCACCCGGGCCAACATGATCGACACGATGAACGAGGACTACATCCGGACGGCCCGGGCCAAGGGCCTGAACGAACGGACAGTGGTCTTCAAGCACGGGCTGCGGTCCGCGCTGACGCCGATCGTGACCATCTTCGGCCTGGACGTCGGCGGTCTGCTCGGCGGCGCGGTGATCACCGAACAGATCTTCAGCATCACCGGCCTCGGCAAGTTCTCCATCGACTCCGTGCTCAGCAACGACCTGCCCGCGATCATGGGCGTCGTGCTGTTCGCGGCGATCTTCGTGGTGCTTGCGAACATCGTCGTCGACGTCCTGTACGCCGTCATCGACCCGCGCGTGCGGCTGTCCTGATCAGGTGAGGTGAGATGACCGAATCCGTGACCAGTGCGCCGTCGGCGGACACCCGCGCCGGAAAGGCGTTCCTGGAGGTCAAGGACCTGCAGGTGCACTTCCCGACCGACGACGGGTTGGTGCGGGCCGTCAACGGCCTGAACTTCACCCTCGAGCGGGGCAAGACGCTCGGCATCGTCGGCGAGTCCGGCTCCGGCAAGAGCGTGTCCAGCCTGGCCATCATGGGCCTGCACAAGGGCAGCAAGGCGCAGGTGACCGGCGAGATCTGGCTGGACGGCGCCGAGCTGGTGGGGATGTCCGTGCCCGAGATGCGGGCCCTGCGCGGCCAGCAGGTCGCGATGATCTTCCAGGACCCGCTGTCGGCGATGCACCCGTTCTTCCGGGTCGGTGACCAGCTCACCGAGGCCTTCCTGGTGCACAACAACGCCCCGAAGGCGGTGGCCAAGAAGCGCGCGATCGAGCTGCTCGACCGGGTCGGCATCCCGTCGCCGGACAAGCGGTTCTACGACTACCCGCACCAGTTCTCCGGCGGTATGCGGCAGCGCGCGATGATCGCGATGGCGCTGATGTGCGACCCCGCGCTGCTGATCGCCGACGAGCCGACCACCGCGCTCGACGTCACCGTCCAGGCCCAGATCCTGGACCTGATGAAGGATCTGCAGAAGGAGTTCAACTCCGCGATCATCCTGATCACCCACGACCTCGGGGTGGTCGCCAAGATGACCGAGAACGTGGTGGTGATGTACGGCGGCCGCGTGGTCGAGTCCGGCAGCGTCCGGGACATCTTCTACCGGCCCGAGATGCCGTACACGTGGGGTCTTCTGGGCTCGATCCCGCGGGTGAACCGCAGCGGCGACGGGCGGCTCAAGTCGATCCGGGGTACTCCGCCGTCGCTGATCAACCTGCCCAAGGGCTGCCCGTTCCAGCCGCGCTGCGATTACCAGGATCACGTCGAAGGGACGATCTGCTCCACCGAGCTGCCGGAACTGCTGCAGATCGGCCAGGAGCCGCACCGGGTGCGGTGTCACATCAAGTCGGAGCAGCGCAAGCAGCTGTTCACCGAGCAGATCAAGCCGAGCCTCTGATGGCGGGGGAGCGCTGGTGAGTACGACGACATCTGCCGAGCAGGCGACCGGCAAGCAGGCCGCGGACCGCGAGCTGCTGCTGGAGACCCGCGGGCTGCAACGCTATTTTCCGGTGACGCAGGGGATCATCTTCCAGCGGCAGACCGGCGCGGTGAAGGCGGTCGACGGCGTCGACCTCGCCATCCACGCCGGTGAGACGCTCGGCGTGGTCGGTGAGTCCGGCTGCGGGAAGACCACCACCGGCCGGCTGGTGACCCGGCTGGATGAGCCGACCGCGGGCTCGATCTCGTTCATGGGCTCGGACATCACGCACCTGAACCGGGCCCGGATGCGCCCGTTCCGGCGGGAGATCCAGATGATCTTCCAGGACCCGTTCTCGTCGCTGAACCCGCGGCAGACCGTCGGCACCATCATCGGGGCGCCGTTCGACATCCAGAAGGTGAAGAGCGAGAGCGGGACCAAGAAGTCGGTCCAGACCCTGATGGAACGGGTCGGGCTGAATCCCGAGCACTACAACCGCTACCCGCACGAGTTCTCCGGCGGCCAGCGACAGCGGATCGGGGTCGCCCGGGCGCTGGCGCTGCGGCCGAAGCTGATCGTCTGCGACGAGCCGGTGTCGGCTCTCGACGTGTCGATCCAGGCCCAGATCGTGAACCTGCTCGAAGACCTGCAGGAGGAGTTCGGGCTCGCCTACCTGTTCATCGCGCACGACCTGTCGGTGATCCGGCACATCTCCGACCGGGTCGCGGTGATGTACCTCGGCAAGGTGGTCGAGACGGCCGACCGCGACGAGCTCTACAACCATGCCCGGCACCCGTACACGCACGCGCTGCTGTCCGCGGTGCCGGAGGCCGATCCGGACGCCGAGCAGGCGCGTGAGCGGATCCGGCTGACCGGCGACGTACCGAGCCCATTGAACCCGCCCTCGGGGTGCCGCTTCCGGACCAGATGCTGGAAGGCACAGGAGATCTGCGCTGCGGAAGAGCCGCCGCTGCTGCAGATCGGGGCCCCGGGCCACTTATCGGCCTGCCACTTCCCCGAAGAGCGGGACGTGGTCTGACGACTACACAGAGTGTTCGTCCGGTGTAGCAACGGCATTGAAGGGATCACGATCCGGTCAAGCGGGCGAAACCGCATTGCGCAGGTTGTGAACACGTGAGTTGATGACCGCCACATGACGTAGATCACTTTCTTCATGCCGTCGCGACCCGGCGACAAGTGACAACACAAGGAAGGAAACACTGGCCATGGATCACCTCAAACGAACCGGAGTGGCAATCGCCGTTGGGTTCGGACTGAGCCTGACCGCGGTTGCCTGCGGCGGGGGAAACAGCAACACGCCGAGCGGGCAGGCAACGGCTGGTGCCAAGGGGGGCACCGTCACTGTCTACAACGTCACCGACGTCGAGCACCTCGACCCGGCGCGGAACTTCGTCACCGACTCCCAGATGATCGGCAAGCTGATCACGCGGACGCTGACGGACTACCGGTACGACGGCAAGGCGAAGAAGATCATCCTCGAGAAGGACCTCGCCGACAGCTACGAGGCGAGCCCGGACTTCAAGACCTGGACCTTCAAGCTGAAGGACGGGCTGAAGTACGAGGACGGTACGCCGATCGTTGCCGCCGACATCAAGTACAACGCCGAGCGGTCGTTCGCCGCGGACATGGCCGAGGGTGCGCCGTACGCGCACGAGTACCTCGACTGCAAGGGCTACAAGGGCCCGTACGTCGCGGGTAACAACGGTGGCAAGGGCTGCACCGCGATCGAGGTCCCGGACGACAAGACGATCATCTTCAAGCTGAACCGCCCGGTCGCCTCGTTCGACGGTACGGCGAGCATGAAGGTCTTCGCGCCGGTACCGAAGGCGAAGGACACCAAGACGCAGTACGACAACCACCCGGTGGCGAGCGGCCCGTACAAGATCGAGTCGTACACCCGGAAGAAGCAGCTCGTGCTGGTCCGCAACACCTACTGGGACCAGAAGACCGACCCGCTGCGCGACGCCCGGCCGGACAAGTTCATCTTCAAGTTCGGTGACGCCGAGGCGACCGTCGACCAGCGGCTGATCGCGAACGGCGCGGCCGACCAGAGCTCGCTGAGCTTCGCCGGTGTGCAGCCGGAGAACATCGCCAAGACCAACCAGGCGAACGTCAAGGACCGCGTGGTCCAGGGCACCGACATCTGCCGCCGCTACATCGCGTTCAACCAGCAGAAGCCGCTGCTGAAGAACCAGAAGCTGCGCGAGGCGCTGTACTACGGCCTCGACCGGACGAGCTACCGCGACGGTCGTGGTGGCGAGCGCCTGGCCGCGGTGGTCGACTCGATCATTCCGCAGGACATGGAGGGCTACAAGAAGGAAGAGACCTTCAAGGTTCCGGACGCGGGCGACCCGGCGAAGGCCAAGCAGCTGCTGACCGAGGCCGGCTACAAGGGCGAGAAGCTCGTCCTGGGTTCGTCGGACACCGGTCTGGCCGTCAAGGCCGCCGAGGCCGCTCAGGCGTCCTGGAAGGCGATCGGGATCAACGTCGAGATCCAGAAGATCCCGGGTGACAACTACTACTCGACGCAGCAGCAGGACTCCGCGGCGACCGACCTGATCACCGCGGGCTGGTGCTACGACTGGGCGAGCCTGACGACCATCGTGCCGTCGGTGTTCGGACCGGACTCGAGTGCCCCGGGCAAGGCCGCGCAGAACAACTACGCGCGCAGCCAGGCCGGATGGGACAAGATGGCGGCCCTGGAGAAGGAGACCGACAAGTCGAAGATCGAGAGCGGTCTGTCCGACCTGTACGTCGAGATCATGAAGACGGCTCCGCTGGTGCCGACCGTTCAGGACCTCAACGTGTACGTCGTGGGCTCGAACCTCGACAACGTGGTGGCCGACCCGAACACCGGTGGGTTCCCTGACCTCACGCAGATCGGTGTGAAGAAAGTGAGCTGATCGCAGCACACTTCGGGGAGGGCGGTGCCTGCGGGCGCCGCCCTCCTCGCTGTTTGCGCAGCGAACGTTTACGCACCGCAACTTGTATGGGCGGTTTGTATGGGTTGTACCTGGCAAGTGGTCTGATCCAGGGACGAGAATCCTTTCCTGATCTCTGGGGAGGAGTGAGGCATGTCGGTCTATCCGGCAGTTCCGGCTTTGCGGTTCGAGGCCGTTCAGGATCAACTTGGCGCGCCGGAGGTCGTGTGCGAGGTCTACGAGCTCGGGTCGCACCGGCGGACTCCCGCCGCGGTCAAGGAGCTGACCAGCCGCCAGGTGACGATCGGCCGGATGATGTCGACCGGTGCGAAGGACGCCGCGATCGCCCGTGACCTGGGGCTGTCGCTGCGGACCGTGCGCTCCGAGGTCAGCGCGCTGATCGCCGGTCTCGGCGCCAAGTCGCGGTTCCAGGCCGGGTGCCTGCTGGTCCGCCGCTTCGGCTGACCCGCTGTCGGGAGAACTGTCGGCGAGAACTGTCCGGGGGCCGACGTAGGCTTTCGGCATGGTTGAGCTTGCTGAGCGCCGGCTGCTGCTGGTGCACGCCCACCCGGACGACGAAACCATCAACAACGGTGTGACGATGGCGCGCTACGTCGCGGAGGGAGCCCACGTCACCCTGATCACCTGCACCCTCGGTGAGGAGGGCGAGGTCCTCGTCCCCGAGCTGTCCCATCTGGCCGCCGACCAGGACGACGGCCTCGGCGAGCACCGGATCGGTGAGCTCGCGAACGCGATGGCCGAGCTCGGTGTCACCGACCACCGGTTCCTCGGCGGCCCGGGCAAGTACCGCGACACCGGGATGATCTACAACGACGAGGGCAACGCGGACGTCCCGCCGGAGACCCGGAAGGACAGTTTCTGGCAGGCCGACCTGGTCGCCGCTGCGAACGATCTGGTCCCGGTGATCCGGGAGCTCCGGCCGCAGGTCCTGGTGACCTACGACGAGTGGGGCAACTACGGCCACCCCGATCACATCAAGGCACACCGCGTCGCGACGTACGCCGCAGCGCTGGCCGCCGCCCGGTCGTACCGGGAGGACCTCGGCCCGGCCTGGGACATCCCGAAGATCTACTGGACCGCGATGGCCGAGTCCCGGATGCGCGAGCAGCTCCGGGCGCTCCGCGACTCCGGTGACACCACCACCTTCGAGGGGATGGACCCCGACGGCCCGATGCCGCCGATGATCACGCCGGACCGGCTGATCGACTGTGTGATCGAGGGCGAGGAGTTCATCGACCGGAAGATGAACGCGATGAAGGCGCACGCCACCCAGATCACCGTCGACGGCCCGTTCTTCGCGCTGTCCAACAACAACGGCAACCAGATCTGGGCCTCCGAGCCGTACCGCCTGGTCAAGGGCACCCCGGCCCCCGGCCCCGACGGCCTGGAGCACGACCTGTTCGCGGGCCTGTAGACGAGGGAGCGCGGCGAGCTGTGAGGTGACCGTTCCCACACGCTCGGTTGAGGCATCAACCTGCTCGCAGGCATAACCTGCTGGGGTGTCCTCAACCGAGTCGAGTGGGAGCGTCCCGCCTGCGGACTTCCGTGCTGCGCTCGGGCAGTTCGCGTCGGGGATCACGATCATGAGCACGTTGCAGGACGGCGTCGCGCACGCGATGACCGCGAACGCGTTCACCTCGGTCTCGCTCGATCCGCCGCTGGTGCTGGTCTGCGTCGACAAGGGCGTCCGGATGCACTCCGCCGTACTGGACTGCGGCTACTGGGCCGTGTCGGTGCTGTCCGGGGCGCAGCGGGCGATCGCGGACCGGTTCGCGCGGTCCGGGCGGGACCTGTACAGCCAGTTCGACGGCATCGCTACGACGGCCGGCCCGAAAACCGGGTGCCCGACCGTGGACGGCGCCCTGTCGTGGCTTGAGTGCCGGACGTCGGCGACGTACGACGGGGGAGATCACACGATCGTGGTGGGTGAGGTGCTCAGCCTCGGGACGGGCGATCAGAGTGACCAGGGCGCGTTGATCTACCATTCCAGTCACTACCGGGAACTGCCCGGAAACTGATCGTTACCGGCGGGGCATCGCGGGGCAGCCCCGACGGTCGGTGGGGCCTGCCCCGTCCCGTAGGATGTGCGCTTGTGCCCTGACCAAGCGCTCGAGCGGGAGGACTCTGTCCGGTGGGGAGAAAGCAGCTCGCGGGGATCATCGCCGCCGCGGGGCTCGGTGTAGTCGTCGTGGGGTACGGCGCGGCGTTCGCGTTCGCCGGTGCCAGGATCCCGACGGACACGACCGTGCTCGGCATCCCGATCGGCGGCCTGTCCGAGGCCGACGCGAAGACCAAGCTGACCGCGGGTATCCAGGACCGGGTGAGTGCGCCGATCGCGCTGAAGGCGGGCGACGCAAAGTTCCAGGTGCTGCCGGCCGACGCCGGGCTCTCGGTGGACGTGGACAAGACCGTCGCCGCCGCCGGCGCGGGTCGCAGCCTGGCCCCCGGCCGGATCTGGCACGCGCTGACCGGCGGGGACGCGGTCAAGCCGGTTGTCACCAAGGACGACGCGAAGCTGAAGGCCGCCGTCGACAAGCTGGCCGGCCAGGTGAACCGCAAGGCCACCGAGGGCACGATCACCTTCAAGGGCACGCAGCCGGTCAAGCACGAGCCGGCCGACGGCCTGGAGTTGGACACCGCGAAGGCGGCCGACGCGGTGACCGCGGCGTACCCCTCGGACGGGACCCCGAAGGAACTGCCGGCCGGCGTGACGAAGCCGCAGGCTGCGACCGAGGCGATCGACAAGGCGCTGACGGAGTTCGCCGAGCCCGCGATGTCGGGGCCGATCCGGCTGACCGTCGGATCGAAGTCGGTCGAGCTGCAGCCCGCCGAGATCGCGCCGGCGCTGGCGGTCAGCGTGCAGGAGGGCAAGGTCATCCCGGCGCTGAGCACCAAGGCGCTGGAGCCGCTGTTCGTGCAGCGGTTCAAGTCGCTGGAGACGTTGCCGAAGGACGCGACGGTGCAGATCGTCGGCGCCGGACCGAAGGTGGTCCCGGCGGTCAACGGCATGGTCGTCGACCGGGCGAAGGTCGGTGCTGCGATCCTGGCGATCCTGCCGAAGCCGACCGGTGAGCGGCGGGCCGACGTACCGCTGACGGCGAGCCCGGCGAAGTTCACCACCGCGCAGGCGACCGCGCTCGGGATCACGCAGAACATCGGCGACTTCACGACCGAGTTCCCGCACGCGCCGTACCGCAACACCAACATCGGTACGGCGGCGGCCAAGATCAATGGCACGCTACTGAAGCCGAACGAAGAGTTCAGCCTGAACAAGGTCGTCGGTGAGCGGACCAAGGAGAACGGGTTCGCCGAGGGGTACATCATCAGCGGCGGCAAGTTCGAGAAGGACTTCGGCGGCGGTGTCTCGCAGTCGGCGACCACCACCTTCAACGCGGCGTTCTTCGCCGGGCTGAAGATCGTCGAGCACAAGGCGCACAGCGTCTACATCAGCCGCTACCCGGTCGGGCGCGAGGCGACCGTCGCCTGGGGCTCGGTGGACCTGAAGTTCCTGAACGACTCCGGGCACGGCGTGCTGGTGCAGACGGTCTTCAAGCCGTCGACCCCGGGCAGCAAGGGCAGCATCCGGGTGATCATCTGGGGCACCAAGTTCGTCGACATCACCGCCGGGCAGTCGGAGAAGACGAACTTCCGGCAGCCCGGCCTCGTCTACAACCCGGCCGCCAAGTGCGAGCCGCAGGCGCCGACACCGGGCTTCGACATCACCATCTACCGGTACTTCGCGAAGAACGGCGTACGGCAGAAGACCGAGACGTTCACCACGAAGTACAACGCGGCCGACGACATCCGCTGCGGCCCGAAGCCAGGCACCCCGACACCGCCGCCCGGCGGCATCACCACGCCACCCCGCAAGCCAGGCGTCACCGCAACAACCCGCCCACCCAGCTGATCCTTCAGCCGCGGTTGAGGTTGTGCAGGCCGGCGGCGACCTGGTGGAAGATTGCTTCCTCGATCACGGCGCCTTCGCGGCGGACCTGTTGCGGGTCGATGCGGAGGACGCGGTCCAGGCGGACCTCGCTGGGGCGGTGCTCCTTGTCCCAGGGGCCGCTGCCGATGTCCAGCCAGACGCGGCCCCAGCGCGCCTCGTCGGCGGCGTCGCGGTCGTGGTCCTTGCTGGTGAGGATCAGCGCCAGCAGGAACGGCTCGTCCCAGCCGACGACCAGCACCGGGCGGTCCTTGCCGCGGCTGAAGTCCTCCTCGAACGGCACCCAGGTCCAGACGACCTCACCGGGATCCGCGACTCCGTCGTCCGGGTGCGGCGTGTACTCCACCCGCACCGTCCCCTCGAAGTCCCCCGGGTACTCCGGCCGCTCGACCACATGATCCGCCATGCCAGGTGAGCCTAGCGACTGGTCAGATAGCGGTACCGATAGGCCTCGCGGTAGCCGAGGCGGGTGTACGTCGTCATGGCGGCGGTGTTCTCGAGCAGGACCTCGAGGTAGGTACGCCGGCCGCCGTGTGGTCCTGCCCAGCGCGCCAGTCCCTGGAGGATCGCCGTACCGAGGCCCCGGCGGCGGTAGCCGTCTGCCACGCGGATCGCGTCCACGCCGAGCCAGTGCCCGGTCATGGAGCCCCGGCCGACCGCAACCACGGCCCCCTCCAGCACGATCGACGCGAATATCGCCTTCGGGGCGCCCTCGAGGACTTTAGGTGCGACCTCTGGCACCGGTCCGTCGAAAGCGGTCCCGTACCACGCGTCGTCGGGCGCCTCGGCGAGCTGTACGTCGTACTCGGGTGAGCTGTTCACGTGGTCGAGGGTGGTGTGCGTGACGAGTACGTCGGACTGGTCCGGGCGGGCGTCGACCCAGCCGCAGGCGCGGATCTCCTCGTCGTACGGGCTGCCGACGCGGACCAGGGCCTGTGCCGGAAGACCGTGCTGGTCGTAGAACGCGCTCGCACGCTGCAGCGCCTCCGCGACCGGCATACCAGGGTCGCCCGCGGGCAGGAGCGAGTTGCCGCGGCCCGTCCAGCCGGAGGATGCCCGGAGCAACCAGTGGCCGACGTACGCCGTCTCGACGGCCGGGCGGCCCAGTGCGGTGGTGAGGAACAGTTGGTCGACGTCCACCGGGCGGAGCGGCATCTCGGGGATCGTCTTGGCCGCGGTCACGTCGGCGGCCGGGATCTCGTGTAGTGCGCCGTCGGCGTGGCGGACAGTGACGAGTTCGGGGGTCCAGGCCTGCAGGACGCCGATGACGTCGGTCAGGCCGCCCGGAATGCGGTGCCGGACGACGACACGGTGGCCGATATCACGGGCATCCAGGCCTGACACGATCCGGACTCCTGGCAGAGTGGGCGACGTACTACCGTGATACTAGAGACACGAGCACCACCGCATCGCAGCACCCCAGTCGAAGGTCTGCGCTTGCCTGCCATAGGAGGAGTAGCAGTGACCTACGTCATCGCGCAGCCGTGTGTTGACCTGAAGGACCTCGCCTGTGTCGAGGAGTGCCCCGTCGACTGCATCTACGAGGGCAACCGGATGCTGTACATCCACCCCGACGAGTGCGTCGACTGCGGAGCCTGCGAGCCGGTCTGCCCGGTGGAGGCGATCTACTACGAGGACGACACCCCGGAGCAGTGGAAGGACTACTACACCGCGAACGTCGACTTCTTCAACGACCTCGGCTCGCCCGGCGGTGCGTCCAAGCTCGGCAAGATCGACAAGGACCACCCGTTCATCGCGGCCCTGCCCCCGCAGGAACACGACGAGTAAGTTCTTCGTCACACAACGTCCGAAGATCCGTGGCCCGGAGCGCACGGTTCTTCGGACGTTGTGGTTATTGCGCCAGTACGTCGACGTGGACGTGGTCGAGGTGGCGGAGGATCTTGGGGTCGCCGGAGCGCTCGGGCGGGGTGTAGTCGCGCCACCCGGAGTCCGACTGCCCGCCCGCGGTCCAGATCTTGTCGCTGAAGATGACCGTCTTGATCTTCAGCAGATCCGCCCTCGCGACCAGGTACTGCGCCATCGCCCAGCCCTTCGTGGTGTTCGCCGTCGAGATCGGCCGCACGAACACGTCGACCGCCCGCCCGTCGTAGTGCGCCGACCCCTCCATGTGCCCGGAGTTCACCCCGCCCGCGGCGTACCCACCGGTCGAAACCTTCCCGAACGTCCGGAGCAGATCCTTCCGTACGGCGTCCGCGCGCGGCGTCAGCCCGTTGCTGCCCATCGTCTCCTGCTGCACCGAGTCGGTGTTCACAGTGCAACTGAAGACGCTTTTCGACTGCCCGGTCAGCGCTGACGCCAGCACGCGGGCATCCGCCTCGTGGTCGGCGTACGCGTTCGGGAACGCACTCCGCTGCACCAGGTCGGCGGCAACCGTGATCGCGAGCTTCTGGTAGTTCTTGATCTTCACGAGCGCGTCGTAGAACTTGCCGGTCGCGTAGTACGGGTCGCGGACCTGTGTCGCCGTACCCCAGCCTTGTGACGGCCGCTGCTGGAACAGCCCGAGCGAGTCCCGGTCACCGTGCGCCAGGTTCCGCAGGCCGGATTCCTGGTACGCCGTGGCGAGCGCGATCGTCGCCGCGCGGGCCGGCAGACCCCGCCGTACGGCCACGCCCGCGATGATCGCCGCCGACTCGGCCTGCTCGAAGTCGGTCACGACCGTCTGCCCGTTGACCGTCGCCGTACATTGCTCGGTCGGCGGCAGCAGGTTCCCGACGTGCTTCCCGCCGAGCCAGGCGATACCGACGCCGACCGCGAGGGCGAGCACGCCGATCCCACCCACGGCCACCAGGGCACCACGCTTCACCGGCATACCGCTCCGAACGTCTGGGGGCGGGGGACTAGTTCCGCGTTCACGATCTGGTTGACGTCCGCAGCCTCACGCTGGTTGGCGAATTCATACTTTCGGACGGTCAGGCGTTGGCGTGCAGCGCCTCGTTGAGCGTGATGCCTTCGCCCTTGCGCGGGCGGGCCTCGACGGCGCCGGTGACCGAGTTGCGGATGAAGAGCAGGCCGGGCTGCCCGGACAGGTCGCGGGCCTTGACCACGCTGCCGTCCGGGAGGGTGACCTTGGTCCCGGCGGTCACGTACAGGCCCGCCTCGACCACGCAGTCGTCGCCGAGCGAGATGCCGGTGCCGCCGTTCGCGCCGAGCAGGCAGCGCTTGCCGATCGAGATGACCTGCTTGCCGCCGCCGGACAGCGTGCCCATGATCGACGCGCCCGCACCGATGTCGCTGCCGTCGTCGACCACGACACCGGCGACGATCCGTCCCTCGACCATCGACGTACCGAGCGTGCCGGCGTTGAAGTTCACGAACCCCTCGTGCATGACCGTCGTACCTTCCGCGAGGTGCGCGCCCAGCCGGACCCGGTCCGCGTCGCCGATCCGGACCCCGGACGGTACGACGTAGTCCGTCATCCGCGGGAACTTGTCGACACTCGTGACGCTCAGGTGCTGACCCGCCGCGCGCGCCCGCAGCCGCACGTTCTCGATCTCCTCGACCTTGACCGGGCCGTGCGACGTCCACGCGTTGTTCGGGAGAGCGGCGAAGATGCCGTCCAGGTTCACGCCGTGCGGGCGGACCAGGCGGTGGCTCAGGAGGTGCAGCCGCAGGTACGCGTCCGCCGTACCGCTCGGGGCCGCGTCCAGCACGATCTCGGTCGCCACGACCGTACGCCGTACCCGCCGGAGCTCGTCGTTGCCCTCGGCCGCGACCAGCTCGGCTGGAGCCTTCGTGCCCGCCGGCTGCGTCCCGAGCTCGGGAGCCGGGTACCAGACATCCAGGACGTCCCCAGCAGTCGTAACAGTGGCGAGGCCAAAGCCCCAGGCGTGCGCGGCGTTCTCGGTCATACCCCCACCCTAATTCGGCGGCGGACGCCGGCCCGACCGTGGTCTACTTTTCGGATGCTTCCTGCTTGGCTCGATGTCGTGTCCGAACCGGTTCTGGAAGCCACGAAGGCGCCGGCCGTCGCAGAGCTGCACGGAGAGTTGCTCCGGCAGTGGGGATCGTCCGAGGTGTGGCGGTTGTCGTTCGGGCTCAACAGCGTGATCGTCAAGCGGGGCACCGACGGGCAGGCCGACGAGGCAGCGGCGTACGAGCGGTTCGTCGTACCGCTGGAGCTGCCGGCGCCTTCCCTGATCCACCGGTATCGGTCCGGCGGGGCCGGCGTGATGGTGTTGGAGGATGTCGGGCGGGTGACGCTGGAGCAGGAGCCGACTGCTGAAGGGTTCGCGGCATCGGCCGAGCTGCTCGCGAGGATCCGTCGTCGGGCTTTGGGTGGACATAGCGAGTTTCCGCCGGAGCGGGTCAAGGAGATGGCGGACCGGATCGGGCGGATCGGGTTCGATCTCGGTCCGCTCACCGAGGCGCTGGCCGGACTGCACCGGGACGCGCCGACGGCCGTCGTCCACGGCGACTACGTGCCGAAGAACCTGGTCACCGACGGAACGCGCTGGACCGCGATCGACTGGCCCGGGGCTTATGCCGCGCCGCATCTGAGTGATCTGTTCACCTTGCTTCGTGATGCCGTTGCCCTCGGCCACAATCGTGCGCCGATCGTTGCCCACTACGTCGATGCGGCCGGTGGGAACCCTGCGCTGGTGGAGCGTCAGATCCTCGTCGGCGGCGGTTGCTTCTACCTGGTGGCACTGCGATTCATCGTCGAGGAAGGGCTGCGGACGATCCCGGAGTCCACAGGGTGGATCGACGGGCTGCTCGCCGAACTCGAGGATGTCGTCGGAGCGCTGGCATGAGGCTGCTCGTACTCGGCGGCACCAAGAATCTCGGGCGGCACGTCGTCGAGGCCGCTTTGTCGGACGGTCATGAGGTGACGCTGTTCAACCGCGGGCTGACGAATCCCGAGCTCTTCGGTTCCGTACGCCGGATCGTCGGCGACCGGTCCGCGCCGGATGCGCTGGCCGACGGCGAATGGGACGGCGTGATCGACATGTCCGGCTTCCTGGTCCGGGACGTCTCGCTCAGCGCGTCCGTCCTGCGCGACCGCTGCGGTCACTACACGTACATGTCCTCGATCGCCGTGTACGCGAGCAAAACCACACCCGGTATGACGGAGTCCGCGCCGCTCCTGCCGTGGCCTGACGGAGCGCCCGAAGACCACTTCACGATGGACCTCTACGGCCCGTCGAAGGTCCGCAACGAATCGTTGCTCACCGCCACCTTCGGCGACCGCACCGCCGCCGTACGCTCCGGCTTCGTCGTCGGCCCCCACAACCCCGACTTCGGCAACTGGGGCTGGGCGCTGGCCCACAACCTCCCGATGGAATGCGCCGCCCGCCCCGACCAGCCCATCCAGTACATCGACGCCCGCGACCTCGCCGCCTTCCTCCTCCACCTCACGGTCAACCGCACCCCCGGCCCCTTCAACGCCGTAAGCCCCACCCAAACGATGACCGAACTGGCCAACACCTGGCACACCACCACCCCCAACTCCCACCCCATCAACTGGACCCCCACCGAAGACCGCTTCCACCTCCCCCACAACGCCACCAACGACGGCACCTTCCAGTTGGACACCACCCGAGCCCAATCAGCCGGCCTCCACCTCCGCCCCGACCAGGAAACCGCCCACGACTACATCACCTGGATCCAATCCGGAAACACCCCACCGGATCCACCCCACTGATCGCCGCCCACGCGCGCAACAGGAACGGATAACCCCTCGCGTTGAGGCTTCTCCCCTCGTGTACCAGCAGAGAACCCCCAACGCGATGGGATAACCGGCGCCCCGATCAGATGTGTGGGCGTCGGTGGCGGCATCCGGAGACTCGCGACAGGCCGTGGAGACCTGCAACCCGACATTCCCTGTCTCCGCCCACCAGTTCCTGTCTCCAGTCCCCACCGCACCACACCACCGCTTGCCCGCACCGCACCGCACCTCCGCCCGCACCGCACCACCGCATGCACCGCTCGGTCCATCCCGCCGGCCGGCCCCGGGGTCGGGCGCGACAAGAGCCTCCGCACACGAGGGGATATCCGGCGGTGTTGTGGCTTCTCCGTTGGTACTAGAGGGGAGAACCCACAACGCCAGGGGATATCCGGCTCTCGTGACGTATCCGTGGGTGGGTCTGCGCGTCTGAGTTGGTGCATGCCGTTCTCTGACTAGGTTCTTGGCTTGTCGAGGGTC
>NZ_JBSGTS010000030.1:0-97187 GCF_053607525.1 Kribbella sp. NPDC055110 | reverse complement strand
CCCGCCGGCTTCCCGCTCACGCGGGGCCGGCGGGCGCGATTGTGATGGCCTGGCGATCCGTCACCTGCAGAAGTCCGCGATGACCGGAGCGATCGCCGCGGCCTTGATCACATGGTTCTGACCCGGCACCTCGGTGTGCTCGGCGCCCGGCACCGCTGCCGCGAGCGCCCGCGTCGAGGTCTTCATCCAGCCGGGGCTCTTACCGCCGTTCACCACCAGCACCGGCTGCTCGATCGGCGCCCACTGCTCGGTGTCCATCGGCTCGCCGTAGGCGTTCCGGCCGACCACCTGGGCGTCGTACGGCAGGGTGTGTGCGATCGCCTTCATCGGTTTCCAGGCCGGCATCAGCTTCAGCATCGTGACGAAGATCCCGGGCAGCCCGATCACCTTGGTGAAGAAGTACTTGATCGCATCGCTCGGCTCGAGTGCCTGCAGGTCGCTGACCCAGCTCCGCGGGATCGGTTTGCGGCTGTCGTCGACGACGTACGGCGGTTCGAACGCGACCAGCTTCTCGACCGGCAACCCGGCCGCCGTCGCCCGTAGCGCGAGGGCCGCGCCGGACGACGAGCCGTATACGTACGCCGATCCGCCGGCTGCCTCGATCACCGCGGCCAGGTCCTCGATCTCCCGGTCGACCGCGTACTCGCCCGTGTCACCGGAGTCGCCGCGCCCGCGCCGGTCGTAGTTGTAGACGGTGAAGCGGTCCGCGAGCGCCTCGGCGAGGTCGGGCATCGGGCCCTGTGCGCGGGAGCAGAGTGCGCCGTCGACGAGAACGAGCGTTGGCCCGTTCCCGCGCCGGTCGTAGGCGATGGTGGTGCCGTCCTTCGATACGACGGTGTTCATAGTGGCTCCTCCTGGTTGGTGTGGATCTCACCACTGCGTCGAGCGTGGAGGAGGGCTCTCGACAGGTTGTGACCTAGATCACTTCAGCAGGCCGCGGCGCGTTCCAGCAGGAGCTTGCGTTCGCGTTCGTTGCGGGTCAGGGCGGCGGCCTTCTCGAACTCGGCGCGGGCCTCGTCCAGACGGCCGAGCTTGAACAGCAGGTCGCCGCGCACGCTCGGCAGCAGGTGGTAGTCCTTCAGCGACGGGTCGTCCGCCAGCAGATCGACTGCTGCCAGGCCACGTTCCGGCCCGAACGCCATCGAGATCGCGACCGCCTGGTTCAGTTCGACGACCGGTGACGGGGTGACTTGCGCGAGGACGGCGTACAGGCCGGCGATCCGGGCCCAGTCGGTGTCCTCGGGGTCGGCCGCGCGCGCGTGACAGGCGGCGATCGCGGCCTGCAGGAGGTACGGGCCAGGTGGCTTCTCGAGGGCCCAGGCGCGGTCGATGCCTTCCAGGCCGCGGCGGATCAGGAGCCGGTCCCAGCGGCGGCGGTCCTGGTCGAGGAGGAGCACCGGCTCGCCGTCGCTTCCGACGCGTGCGTTCGCGCGGGACGACTGCAGCTCCATCAAGGCCAGCAGGCCGAGTACCTCGGGCTCGGTCGGCATCAGCTCCACGATCAGCCGGCCCAGGCGCATCGCCTCGTTGCACAGGGCCGGCCGCATCCAGTCGTCACCGGCCGTGGCGGAGTACCCCTCGTTGTAGATCAGGTAGATGACCTCGAGCACCGACGACGTCCGCTCCAGGAGCTCCGGCCCGGACGGCACCTCGAACTCGACGCCGGCCTTGGCCAGGTTGCGCTTGGCGCGGACGATGCGCTGCGCGATCGTCGCCTCCGGGGCCAGGAACGCGCGGGCGATCTCGTCGGTCTTCAGGCCGCCGAGCAGCTTGAGCGTCAGCGTCACCCGCGCGTCCATGGTGAGCACCGGGTGGCAGGCCGTGAACACCAGGCGGAGCAGGTCGTCCTCGATGTGGTCCTCGAGGATCGCCTCCACGTCGTCCTCGACGCTCTCGCCATCGATCTCGAGTTCGTGGCCCATCTCGGCGAGCTTGCGCTGGTAGGTGTCCTTGCGCCGGATCAGGTCGATCGCCCGCCGCTTCGCGATCGCCATCAGCCAGGCGCCGGGATTGTTCGGTACGCCGGACTCGGGCCACTGCTCCAACGCAGCCACGAGCGCGTCCTGGGCCAGCTCCTCCGCGAGCCCGACGTCCCGCACGATCCGTGCGACGCCCGCGATGATCCGCGCCGACTCGATCCTCCAGACCGCGTCGACCGCCCCGTGCGCATCCGTAACCGTCACCCGCCGATAGTAGGCAGGAATCACTCGCTCTTTCCCCACCGCCGCATGTCTGGGCCTGGTTACCGCGCCACCGTGGACAGGAACGCGGTCGTCCGGTTCTGCTCCTCCGCTGTGCCGATCGGTGCCAGCATGAGGTCGGTCGCGCCGGCGTCGCGGAAGCGGTCGAGCTGCTTCTCGATCGAGGCCTCGTCGCCCACGACCAGTACGTCGGCCGGTCCGGCGGCACCTTCCCGGTCGAGCATCGCCCGATACTCCGGGACCTGCCCGGCGAGTGCGAACTCCTCGGCGAACCGCGCCCGTACGGCGTCTTCGGCGGACGTGAGACACACAGCAAGCCCCGCCACGATGCGCGGGTTGCGGCTCCCGGACGCTCGGGTGATCGACGGTACGACGTGCTTGCTGAGTGTCTGGGGTCCGGTCATCCAGGTGATCGTGCCGTCGGCGAGCTCGCCCGCGACCTTCAGCATGGCCGGACCGAGCGCCGCGATCATGACCGACGGAGCCTCGACCTTGGACAGGTCGCCGGCCGGCAGGTCGATCGCTCCGGCTGCCGTGTAGTACTCGCCGTGGTGGTCGACCGGTTCGCCGCGGAGCAGTGGCCGCAGTACTTCGAGGTACTCGCGGAGCCGGCGCGCCGGTCGATCGGTGGGCAGTCCGTACATCCTGCTGACCATCCCGGCGATGCCGGCGCCGATGCCGAGGGTGAGCCGGTTGCCGATCGCCGCCTGCACGGTCAGTGCCTCCTTCGCGAGCACGAGCGGGTGCCGCTGGGGGAACGGCACCACGGCCGTGCCGAGCTCGATCCCGGGAGCCGCCGGGCCGGCGACGGCCAGGGTGGTGAGAGCGTCCCAGCCCAGGCCGTGCGTCACCCATGCACTGCCGACTCCGGCCGCGGCCGCCTCCTGGATCTGCCGGGTGATCTCGGGCAGCGGGGCCCGTCCACGGACGTCACCGAACGCCATACCGATGCGCATCGCAAGTCTCCTCGATCTAAGTGGGGTGGTCCCCCGCTTACCTTCGGCTACGATATGGGGGACCACCCCACTTACGTCAAGGGACCTACCCAGATGCGCGCTGACGCCCAGCGGAACCGGGACCGCCTGGTCGCGGTCGCGGCCGAGGTGGTGGCCGAGCACGGTGCGGACGCGTCGCTCGAGGAGATCGCCCGCCGGGCCGGCGTCGGGTCGGCGACCCTGCACCGGCATTTCGGCGGCCGGATCACGTTGCTGGAGGAGGTGTTCCGGAGCAGCGTCGACGCGGTCTGTGCGCGGGCGACCGAGCTGCTCGACGATCCGGATTCCCTGCAGGCGTTGACGAACTGGCTGCGCGCGATGGTCCGGCACGCGACCAGCAGCCGCGGTCTGGCGACGGTTCTGGTGATGAGTGGCGACTGCGGTTCGGACACGCATGCGCGGGTGATCTCGGCCGGCCGGAAGCTGCTGGAGCGCGCTCAGGACGCCGGCGCCGTACCCGCGGAAGTCCGGATCGAGGACCTGCTGAAGCTGGTCAACGGCATCTCGCTGGCCAGTGCCGAGGACACCGCTCAGGCCGACCGATTGCTCACGCTGGCAATCCGGGGGATAGCACCCGCCTCCGCCTAATAGACTTCGCTGCGGAACTGTCCCGAAAGATGGCTTGAGGTTTGTTGTGCTCACCATGCAGGACGCGCTGATCGCGCTCACGAAGTACTGGACCGACCGGGGCTGCATGATCGTGCAGCCGTTCAACACCGAGGTCGGTGCCGGAACGCTGAACCCGGCGACGATCCTGCGGGTGCTCGGTCCGGAGCCGTGGCGGGTGGCGTACGTCGAGCCGAGTGTCCGGCCGGACGACAGCCGCTACGGCGAGAACCCGAACCGGTTGCAGACCCACACCCAGTTCCAGGTGGTGCTCAAGCCGGACCCGGGCAACCCGCAGGAGCTGTTCCTGGACAGCCTGACCGCGCTCGGGATCGACATCGACGCGCACGATGTCCGGTTCGTCGAGGACAACTGGGCGAACCCGGCGACCGGGTCCTGGGGCCTGGGCTGGGAGGTCTGGCTGGACGGCCTGGAGATCACCCAGTTCACGTACTTCCAGCAGGCCGGCGGGATGACGCTGGACCCGGTGTCGGTGGAGATCACCTACGGCATCGAGCGGATCATGATGGCGCTGCAGGGCGTCTCGCACTTCAAGGACATCGCCTACGCGCCGGGCATCTCGTACGGCGAGGCGTTCGGCCAGGCGGAGTACGAGATGAGCCGGTACTACCTGGACGACGCCGACGTGGAGTCGCAGAAGCGTTTGTTCGAGGAGTACGCGAACGAGGCCCGCCGGATGATCGACGACCGCCTCCCGGTGCCGGCGCACATCCAGGTGCTGCGCTGCTCGCACACGTTCAACGTCCTCGACGCCCGCGGTGCCGTCAGTACGACGGAACGCGCCAAGGCGTTCGGCCGGATGCGGACCCTGGCCCGCGAGGTCTCGCGGCTGTGGGCCGAGCGGCGTGAGGAGCTCGAGTACCCGCTCGGACTCGCCGAGCTTCCGGCCGCGGCGGCCGAGCCGACCGAGTTCCCCGCGATCACCGGGACCCGGCAGCTGACCTTCGAGATCGGCACCGAGGAGATGCCGCCGTCGGAGGTCACGAAGACCGCCGCGGCGGTGCAGACGGCGCTGGAGGAGAAGCTGGCCGCGACGCGGCTCGGGCACGGCGCGATCACAACGTACGCGACGCCTCGCCGGGTGGTGGCGTTCGTCGCCTCCGTCCAGGCCGGTGAGCCGGACGCTGAGCGGGTGGTCCGCGGTCCGAAGAAGGCGGCCGCGTACGACGCCGACGGCAACCTGACCAAGGCCGCCGCCGGGTTCGCGCGCGGCCAGAAGGTGGAGCCGACCGAGCTGCACGACCTCGATGTCGACGGCGTCGAGTACGTCGCGGTGACCAAGCCGGATCCGGGTCGCGGAGCGGCCGAGGTGCTGAGCGGCGTACTGAGCGAGATCGTCGCGGGCCTGCGGTCGGACAAGAACATGCGGTGGAACGACGCCAAGCTGTCGTTCACCCGCCCGATCCGCTGGCTGGTCGCACTGCTCGGCGACGAGATCGTCCCGGTCTCCGTCTCGAGCCTCGCGGCCGGGCGGACCACGCGGGTGCACCGGACCGCAGCGCAGCCGAAGGTCGAGATCGCGTCGGCCGAGGGCTACCTGGACCTGCTCCGGATCCACGGCATCGAGGCCGACCCGGCGCGCCGCCGTACGACGATCGTCGACGCGGCCGCCGAGCTGGCTGCCAAGGTGCAGGGAACCGTCGACGTCGAGGGTGAGGCCGCGCTGGTCGACCAGATCGTCAACCTGATCGAGGAGCCGACGCCGATCCTGGGCGGGTTCGCGGCCGACTACCTCGACCTGCCGAGCGAGATCCTCACCACGGTCATGCGCAAGCACCAGCGCTACCTGCCGGTCCGCGACGGTGACGGCAAGCTGCTGCCGCATTTCGTTGCCGTGGCCAACGGTTCGGTCGACGAGGACCTGGTCCGGGCCGGCAACGAGGCGGTACTGCGGGCGCGCTACGAGGACGCCGCGTTCTTCTGGCGGGCCGACCTGGAGACGCCGCTGGAGTCGATGAAGAGCGAGCTGGAGAAGCTGGCCTTCGAGGAGCGGCTCGGCTCGATGGCCGACCGCGCCGGCCGGATCGGGCGGATCGCTCTCACGCTGGCGGCCAAGGTCGACCTCGGTGGCGACGACCTGACCACGCTGAAGCGGGCCGCCGAGCTGGCCAAGTTCGACCTCGGTTCGCAGATGGTGGTCGAGCTGACCAGCCTGGCCGGCACGATGGCGCGCGAGTACGCCAAGCGCGCCGGTGAGACCGAGGCGGTCGCGCAGGCCCTGTTCGACATGGAGCTGCCGCGGTCGGCCGGTGACCCGGTTCCGTCCACGACTCCGGGCGCGCTGCTCGCGCTCGCCGACCGGTTCGACCTGCTGGCCGGGCTGTTCGGGATCGGCGCGAAGCCGACCGGAAGCTCCGACCCGTTCGCGCTGCGCCGGGCCGCTGCCGGTGTCGTCGCGATCCTCCGCGAGCACCCGGAGCTGCGGGCGATCACGCTCGAAACAGGTCTGCAGGCGGCCGCTGCGGAGATCGGTGCCCAGGGCATCGACGTACCCGCCGAGTCTCTGGGCGAGGTGGCTGAGTTCACCGTACGGCGGTACGAGCAGCAGCTGCTCGACCGCGGTGACGATCACCTCCAAGTCGCCGCTGTGTTGCCGTTGGCAACTGCTCCGGTGGTCGCGGACGAGACGCTCAAGACGCTGCAGGGGCTGGTCGGCAACAGCGACTTCGCCGATCTGGTCGCCGTACTGCAGCGGGTCCGCCGGATCGTTCCGGAAGGCACCGAGGCGGAGTACGACGCCGGCAAGCTCACCGAGCCGGCCGAGATTGTGCTGCACGAGGCGGTTCAGAAGATCGGGCAGGCGCCGACCGGGCTCGGCGACTTCGTGTCCGCCGCGTCGGTCCTGGTCGAGCCGGTGAACGCGTTCTTCGACGAGATCCTCGTGATGGCGAAGGAACCGGACGTCCGTGCCGCGCGGTTGGGGCTGCTGGCAACGATCAGCAAACTCGCCGCCCCGGTCCTCGACTGGCAGGTCCTCGGCACGAGTCTCAACGCTGCCGAGTGATGACCCCTGCGGAGGTTGCCGTGCAGGCGGAGCGTGTTGCGCCTCGCCTGCGCGAGTACTTGCCGCTGACTCCGTTCGTCCGGTACGACGCGTTCAGCGAGGAGCTCGGCGCCGAGGTGCTCGTGAAATGCGAGCACCAGCAACGGACGGGATCGTTCAAGGCCCGCGGTGCGCTGGCGAAGATCCTCACGCTCACCGACGAGCAGCGCGCGGCGGGCGTGATCACCGCGTCCACCGGGAATCACGGGCTCGGCGTCGGCAACGCGCTCGCGACGCTCGGCGGCCACGGCATCGTCTACCTGCCCGAGAACGCCGCGCCGGGCAAGGTCGCGGCGCTGCGTCGGCTCGGTCTCGAACTACGGGCCGAGGGCAACGACACCGGCGTCCTCGAGATCAAGGCCCGCGCGTACGCCGCGGAGCACGGGCTGGCGTACATCCCGCCGTACAACGACCCGGACATCATCGCCGGGCAGGGGACGGTCGGCGTCGAGATCGTCGAGCAGCTGGCCGGTGCGCCGCTCGATGCGGTCGTGGTGGCGGTCGGTGGCGGCGGGCTGATCAGCGGCGTCGCCGCGGTGCTCAAGAAGCAGCTGCCCGGCATCCGCGTGTACGGCGCGCAGCCGGCCGTCGACGACGCGATGGCGGCCTCGGTACGGGCCGGTGAGATCGTGCAGGTCGACGCCGGGCAGACGTTGTCGGACGGTACGGCGGGCAGCGTCGAGCCGGGGAGCATCACGTTCGACCTGTGCCGTGAACTGGTCGACGACTGGGTGCTGGTCGAGGAGGACGCGATCCGGGACGCGCTCCGGACGGTGATCGACACGGAGCACCAGCTGATCGAAGGCTCCGCCGCGCTGGCGTTCGCGGCCGCGCGCGAACGACGTACCGAACTGGCCGGGAAGCGGGTCGCGGTCGTGTCCTGCGGCGGCAATATGTCGTCATCGAGGTTGGCGGCCGCGCTTGCGTGAGCTCGTCGTACTCGGGACCGGCAGTCAGGTGCCGTCCCGGGAACGCACGCAGAACGGGTACTTCCTGCGATGGGACGACGAGGGGTTCCTGTTCGATCCCGGCGAGGGGACGCAGCGGCAGATGATCTACGCCGGGCTCGCGGCCCGGGCGATCACGCGGTTGTGCGTGACGCACTTCCACGGCGACCACTGTCTCGGGGTGCCCGGGGTGGTGCAGCGGCTGTCGCTGGACGGCGTACCCCATCCGGTGCGGGCGCACTATCCGGCGTCGGGGCAGACGTATTTCACACGCTTGCGGTACGCCGCGTCGTTCTTCGAGCGGGCCGAGCTGCTCGAGGAGCCGGTGGAGGAGGACGGGCTGCTGTCGGTCGGATCGTTCGGACAGCTGTGGGCGCGGCGCCTGGAGCACCCGATCGAGTCCTTCGGGTACCAGTTGATCGAGCCCGACGGACGCCGGATGCTCCCGGACAAGCTCGCGGCGTACGGCGTGACCGGGCCCGACGTCGGCCGGCTGCAACGGGCCGGATCGCTCGACCTCGGCGATCGCACCGTGTACGTGGACGACGTCAGCGAGCTGCGGCCGGGGCAGCGGTTCGCGTTCGTCATGGACACCCGCCTGTGCGAGAACGTCCTGCGCCTCGCGGACGGCGCCGACCTGCTCGTCATCGAGTCGACGTACCTGTCGTCCGAGTCCGAGCTCGCCCGCCGTTTCGGTCACCTGACCGCCCGCCAGGCCGCTCGGGTCGCGGCCGAATGCGGTGTCCGCAAGCTCGTCCTCACTCACTTCTCGCAGCGTTACCTGGAGCCGGAACGCTTCCACGAGGAGGCCGCGGCGGAGTTCTCGGGCGAGATCGTGGTCGCCTCGGATCTCAGCCGGGTCTCAGTTCCGGCTCGCCGGTAGCCGCAGCGCTAGGCGTAGCGGGCGAACAATGCGTTACGGACCGGCGAACATGCCCGGACCCGCGCAGTTCCAGGCCCTGCCAGGATTAGCATTGCCGGCGAATGTAAATCTGCCGATCTCCAGGAGCGACCTGTCGTGCGCAACCCCCGTCCGGTGCCGGCGGCTGTCGCATTGGTCGTTCTCAGCGCGGCGGTGGGCGTCACGGTCTGGCGGCCCTGGGAGGATTCCGCCGACGCGACCGGCCGCCCGTCCGGGATCGCCGTGTCCCGCAGCCAGTGCGGACAGGGCTGGACCGATGCGAAGACCGGTCGGCAGACGCTTGTGGTGCACAACACCGGCGACGCGGCCGCCGAGGTCGACCTCGTCGAGGTCCGCAGCAACAAGGTGTACGGCGAGGTTGAGGGTCTAGGCCCGAATACGAGCGCGTCGATGGACGTGCAACTCGGCGCCGGGCAGTACGCGATCCGCTGCCTGATCGAGGACACCGACGCGATCACCGGCCCGACGGTCACGCTGACGGGTGACGCGCAGGGCGGTCCTGCCGTCGTCCCCGTCACCAAGAACGACATGTTGCCGCTGGTGAAGAAGTACCAGGCCGGGGTTGCTCGCGGAGTCGCGGACCTGGCCGTCAAGACGGACAAGCTGCGCGCGGACGTGGATGCCGGCAATCTGGATGCTGCCCGCGCCGACTGGCTGTCCGCGCACCTTGCGTACAACGCGCTCGGCGCGGCGTACGACGCCTTTGGAGACTTCGCCGACAAGATCGATGGACCGTCCAACGGCTTCCATCCGCTGGAGAAAGGCCTGTGGCACAAGGGCTCTGGGCTGAAGCCGATCGCGGATCAGTTGGCGGCCGATGTCCACGGCCTGCAGAAAGACCTGCCCAACGAGCAGGTCGATCCGAACGATCTCGGGCTCCGTGCCCACGAGATCATGGAGAACGCACTCCAGTTCGAGCTGTCCGGTGAGAACGACCAGGGCAGCGGTACGTCGCTGAACACCGCGCTGGCCAACTTGAACGGCACGGCGAACGTGCTCGCCATCCTGGACCCGGTCCTCAAACCGCGCTACGCCGACCTGCCCGCGGTGCAGAAGTGGGAGAACCGCGTGCGCACACTGCTGACCGCGCACCAGAACACCCCGGTCGACCAGTTGGACCGGACCACCCGGGAGCAGCTGAACGGCGCGGTCGGCGAACTGCTGGAGAAGCTCGCCCCGGTTGCAGCGATCTGCGAAGTCCGGAGGGGTTCATGAGCGACGTCGGCCGCCGATCCTTCCTGCGCGGCGCACTCGCGGGGGCGGGCGCAGCCGCGGTCACCGGGGCTGTTGCAGGCTCCGAACTGTCCGCCAACGCGGAGACGCCGACGTCCGTACCGTTCCACGGCGTACATCAGGCCGGCATCACCACCGCGCAGCAGAAGCAGGCGATCTTTGCGTCGTTCGATGTAATTGCCGAGGGCAAGGGTGAGCTGGCCGACCTGTTCCGGACGCTGACCGATCGGGCGCGGCTGCTGACCGCGGGCGGTGCGCAGGCGCCGTTGGGTATCACGGCCCCGCCGGCCGATTCCGGCGTACTCGGACCGGACATGCCGGGTGACGACCTGACGGTCACCGTTGGCGTCGGGGCGTCCCTGTTCGACGATCGGTACGGTCTGAAGGATCGCAAGCCGGCGAAGTTGACGGCGATGAAGACGTTCCCGAACGACAGCCTGGACGACAGCCTGTGTCACGGGGATCTGAGCCTGCAGTTGTGCGCGTCGGAGACCGACACCGTGCTGCACGCGCTGCGGGACCTCGCCCGGCACACCCGGGGCGCGATGCAGTTGCGCTGGCGGGTCGACGGTTTCCAGAGCCCGCCGCGGCCGTCCGGCACGCAGCGCAACCTGATGGGGTTCAAGGACGGCATCGTGAAGCCGGCCACGGCCGACCACGACAAGCTCGTGTGGGTGGTCAAGGGGAACGGCGAGCCGGCGTGGACCGAGGGCGGCAGTTACCAGGTGCTGCGGCAGATCCGGATGCTGGTCGAGTTCTGGGACCGGGTGTCGGTCGGCGAGCAGGAGAACATGTTCGGCCGGCGCCGGGACTCCGGAGCGCCGCTGGACGGCAACAGCGAGACCGATCTGCCGAACTACCCGGCCGATCCGACCGGCGGGGCGATTCCGCTGACCAGCCATATCCGCAAGGCGAACCCACGCACCGCGGACACCGCCGCCAGCCAGTTCCTGCGCCGCGGCTACAACTACGACAAGGGCACTGACGCGGTCGGTGACCTGGACATGGGGCTGTTGTTCTGCGCGTACCAGCAGGATATCGCCCGGCAGTTCGAGGCCGTACAGACCAGGCTGGCCGACGAGCCTCTCGTCGACTACATCCGGCCGGTCGGTGGCGGCTATTTCTTCGTGCTTCCCGGTGTTCGGGACGGCAACGACCACTTCGCGCGGTCGTTGCTCGGATGAGTTATTCAGGAGGAGAAGGCATGCGCGCAAGACTTCCTGTCGCCGCCACGGCCGTCGCGGCCGCGACGGGCTTGGTGCTGGCCGCCTGTGGCGCCCCCGGCGCCGCCCAGCAGGTGACCAACGCCGGCGCGGCGTTCGCGGCGGCGGACGCCGCTTCGTACCACCCGGCGGGGACGACCACGCCGATCAAGCACGTGGTGGTGATCTTCGGCGAGAACATCTCGTTCGACCACTACTTCGGGACGTACCCGAAGGCGGCCAACACCGACGGTACGCCGTTCACGGCCGCCCGGCACACGCCGAAAGTCGATGGTCTGACCAACAAGCTGCTGACGGACAACCCGAACGTCTACAACCCGAAGCGGCTGGCGCCGTCGCAGGCGATGACCTGCGACCAGAACCACGGCTACTCCGCGGAGCAGAAGGCCGTCAACGGCGGCAAGGACGACAAGTTCGTCGAGTTCACCGAGACGTCCAAGTGCACCGGTCAGCCCGTGCTGTTCGGTGAGCCGGGTCTGGTGATGGACTACTACGACGGCAACACCGTCACCGCGATGTGGAACTACGCCCAGCACTACTCGATGAGCGACAACTCGTTCAACACGGTGTACGGCCCGTCCACCCCGGGCGCGCTGAACCTGATCTCCGGGCAGACCCACGGCGGTCAGGCCTACGACCCGAAGACGGGGCAGCCGACCACCGACGCGTACGCCGTACAGTCGCCGGACGCGAACGGGATCGGCACCATCACCAACGACCCCGACCCGATCTACGACGACTGCTCGAACAACAACGGCAAGTCCACCAACAACCTGGCCGGGATGCACGGGCAGAACATCGGTGACCTGCTGAACCAGCGCAACGTCACCTGGGGCTGGTTCCAGGGCGGCTTCAAGCCGACCAGCACCGCGAACGGCAAGGCCGTCTGCGGCGCGGCGCACACCAACGTCGGCGGCAACTCGGTGAACGACTACAGCCCGCACCACGAGCCGTTCCAGTACTACAAGTCGACGGCGAACCCGAAGCACCTGGCTCCGACGTCGGTCGCCGCGATCGGTCACACCGACCAGGCCAACCACCAGTACGACACGTCGGACTTCGACGCGGCCGTGGCGGCGAACAACCTGCCGGCGGTCAGCTTCCTGAAGGCCGGCGAGTACCAGGACGGCCACGCCGGGTACTCCGACCCGCTGGACGAGCAGGCCTTCGTGGTCAAGGAGATCAACGCTCTGCAGAAGTCGCCGGAGTGGAAGTCGACCGCGATCGTGCTGGCGTACGACGACTCCGACGGCTGGTACGACCACGTCACGCCGCCGAGCGTCAACGGCTCCAACGACGCCGCGCTCGACCAGTCCGCGCTGTGCGGCACCAAGCCGGTCTCCGGTGGGTACGCGGATCGCTGCGGCTTCGGCCCGCGGCTTCCGCTGCTGGTGATCTCGCCGTACGCGAAGACCAACCACGTCGACCACTCGCTGACCGACCAGTCCTCGATCCTGAAGTTCGTCGAGGACAACTGGCAGACCGGCCGGATCGGCGACCACTCGTTCGACCAGCGGGCCGGCAGCCTGAACAGCATGTTCAGCTGGTGGGCGCACCCGAACACCAAGCAGCTGATTCTGGACCCGAAGACCGGGGCCGTCGTCAGCTGATGCGTTAGCTACAAGGGGTTTGCGCCCTGATCGGCGAGGAAGTCGTCGATCAGGGCGTTGACCTCTTTCGGGGACTCGAGTGCCGCCAGATGTGCGGATTGCTCGAGTACGACGAACCTCGCGCCCGGGATGGAATCGGCCATCTCCTCGGTCTCGGCGACTCCGAACGTGGCGTCCTCCGCACCTGCCACTACCAGGACCGGCGTCCGGATCTTGCCGAGGAGCGCGCGCTGATCGGGACGGTGCGGGACCACGCTGGCGACGGCGTGCCGCCCCGACCTGATGTTCACCTTCCGCGCGAGTTCGTTGACCGTGGCAACCACCTCGGGCTTCTCGCGTTGCGCGGTCGGGCCGAGGAAAGCGTCGCGGACCGGCCCGGTGAGCGGTCCGCGGATCCCGCCGAGGAGCTGCGCCGCTGCTAGTAGAACGCCGTACTCGAACCGCTGTCGTCGTCCGGCCGGTGACGCGGTGGCGTTCATCAGTACGGCGATGCCGATCCGGTCCGGATGCAGTGCCGCGAAGGTGCCGCCGATCATCCCGCCCCAGCTGTTGCCGATCAGGTGCACCTTCTCGACCTGCAGGTCGTCGATGATCGCCAGGATCACCTGCGCACACTGCTCGAACGTGAACGGCCCGGACAGCGGGTCGCTGCCGCCGTGCCCGGGTGGATCGACCAGGATCACCTGGAAACGGTCCGCGAAATGCGCGGCCTGCGCGGACCACAGCGTGCCGTCCATCAACAGGCTCGGCCAGAACAGCATCGCGGGCCCCGACCCGTCGATGCGCAAGCGGATCCGGCCAAGCACGGTCTCGACGTACCGATCCTGCATGTCTGAACGGTACAGGGGCGTGTCTCCCAATCCCACGCCTACTGCGCGGCACTCGGCGGGCACCTCGCCGAGCGGGAGCGAAGGGAACGATGACACCACATCGACCCCTCCGCTCCCGCTCGCCGAGGCACTCCGCCGAGCACCTGCTCGCGACGGCGTGGGATTGGGAGACACGCCCTGTCAGGGCGCTGGAATCGCCGCTGCCAGGCGCGTCGTGAGTTCGCGGATGTGGTCGATCAGCTCGGGCGGCGACTGGATCTCGAGCGGGTAGCCGAGCAGGCCGAGGTGCAGCGCGAGTTCGTCGAGCGAGTTGGCCCCGGTCTCGACGAGTGTCGTCGTCGCGTCGACGGGCGTCACCGTCGCGACATTCGGCCCGAACTTGTCCGCGACCTGCCCGGCCGGGGCATGGACGAGCACCCGTGCCTGGTAGCGGTAGCCGCCGTACGCGACACCGCGGTTCGTCGACGCGAGATCAGGGACCTCGCGCGGAGTGAACCGCGGGCCGGTCGGGATGCGCGGCTCCACCCGGTCGACGCGGAAGGTCCGCCAGTCCTCGCGGTCGAGATCCCACGCGACCAGGTACCACCGCCGCCCGGTGTGCACGAGCCGGTGCGGCTCGGTCGTCCGCGTGGTCGCCGTACCGTCGTGGTTGCGGTAGTCGAACCGCAGCCGCTGATGGTCGCGAGACGCGGCCGCGAGCGCGAGCAGTACGTCGGGTTGCACCGACGGACCGCCCGACGGCGTCACGGTGACCTGCTGGAGAAGCGCGATCCGATGGCGCAGTCGCGACGGCAGAACCTGTTCGAGCTTCGTCAGCGCGCGGACCGACGACTCCTCGGTGCCTGCCACGGTCCCGTTCGCTGCGGCCCGCAGTCCGATGGCGACCGCGACCGCTTCCTCGTCGTCGAGCAGCAGCGGGGGGAGCGCGGCGCCGGCGCCGAGGCGGTAGCCGGCGACACCGGGGACGGCGTCGACGGGATAGCCGAGGTTGCGGAGCTTGTCGACGTCCCGCCGTACCGTCCGAACCCCGACGCCGAGCTCGCCGGCCAGGGCGGTGCCGCTCCACTCCTTGGGTTGCTGCAGCAGGGAGAGGAGCTTCAGCAGTCGTGCCGAGGTCTCGATCATGTTCTTCATTCTGGCATCTTCTTAGGACTGAAGCTGTCCTAGGTAGGTGGCAGAGTTCTAGACATGATCAAGCCGTTCAGCATCGACATCCCGCAGAGCACCCTCGACGACCTCGCCGCCAAGCTGGCGAGCACCCGGCTCCCCGCACCGCTTCCCGGCGACGACTGGAACACCGGCGTACCGGTCTCCTGGCTTTCGTCGCTGGTCGAGTACTGGCGTACGTCGTACGACTGGCGCGCCGCCGAGAAGGAGCTGAACTCGTACCCGCAGTTCACCGCCGAGATCGAAGGTCAGCGGATCCACTTCATCCATGTCCGGTCCGCCGAGCCGGACGCGCTGCCGCTGATGCTCACGCACGGTTGGCCCGGGTCGATCGTCGAGTTCCTCGACCTGATCGGGCCGCTCACCGACCCGGTCGCTTTCGGAGGGCAGGCCTCGGACGCGTTCCATGTGGTGATCCCGGCGCTGCCCGGGTTCGGGTTCTCCGGGCCGACGGCGGACGACGACTGGACGTTCCCGCGGATCGGGCGCGTGTGGGCGTCGCTGATGAGCGAGCTCGGCTACGAGCGGTACGGCGTACAGGGCGGGGATCTGGGCGGATCGGTGTCACCGGAGGTCGGGCGGGCCGCTCCTTCGCACGTCGTCGGCGTACACACGAACGGCGGGACGAACCTGCCGCCGCTGCAGATGTCCGACGAGGAGCTGCAGACGCTGACGCCGCTGGAGCAGGACAAGATGGCGCGGATCGCGCAGTTCATGCAGGACGAGTTCGGCTACATCTCGATCCAGTCGACCCGGCCGCAGACGCTGGCCTACGGCCTGGTCGACTCGCCAGTCGCGCAACTGGCCTGGATCATGGACAAGTTCAAGGCCTGGACGTACCCGGCCGACACCTTGCCGGAGGCAATCATCAGCAAGGACCGGCTGCTGACGAACGTGATGATGTACTGGCTGACCGGGACCGGCGGGTCGGCCGCCTACATCGGGTACGCCCAGCCCCGCGACTGGACCCCGCGCCCGAACTCTGGCGTCCCGACGGCGGTTCTCGCGACAGCCCACGACGTGGCGATCCGCCGCTACTGCGAGACGTCGAACACCATCACCCGCTGGACCGACATCGACCACGGAGGCCACTTCGCAGCCCTAGAGGTCCCCGACCTCCTGGTCACCGACGTCCGAGAGTTCTTCCACAACCTCCGCGGCTAACCACCCAAGCGACTGGCCGACGTGGACGCACCGCCGGCGTGGAGCGGTTCCCCAGCTCGCCTGCCTGATGCGTAGGTGAGCCGCGAGACCGTGCGACAGGTTCTGGTGGGTTCGCACCCGGTATTCCCTGTCCGCACCCCCCAGAAGGTGTCTCTTCCCCCGGCACCCGCAGCCCGCAGCCCGCAGCCGGCCGACTGCGCTACCTGCCACCAGCACAAGGACGGTTATCCCCTCGTGTTGGGGGTTCTCTGCTGGTGTGCGAGGGGAGAACCCACAACACGAGGGGATATCCAGTCCTGTGCACAGACGTCAGGCCACCTGGTGACTCCCAGCTGAACCCAGCTGGCCCGCTCATCTGTCACACGAGCCGGATTCTCAGGTGATTCATTGGTTGGGCCGATGGAGTTCTCAGTCTGGCGAGCTCTACTCGTAGGCAGAGGGAACTTGCCGAGGAGGGCGACACCAGATGAACGAGAGCGCTGGACCGGGACCGTACGACGGCGGACAGCAGCAGGGGCAGCCGCACGGGCAGCAGCCGAATCCGCAGTACCAGCAGGTGCCGCAGTACGGGCCGCAGTACCAGCAGGGTCCGCAGCAGGGTCCGCCGAACGGGCCGCAGTACCAGCAGGGTCCGCAGTACGGGCCGCCGAATGGGCCGCAGTACCCGTTCGGTCCGGCGCCGCAACCGCCCAAGAAGCGTGGGCGGCGACTGCTGGGGGCCGGTGCGCTCGGGCTCGCTGCGGTGCTGGTCGCCGGGTCGGTTGCCTGGGGCATCGACCAACGCTCCGGCGGGAACAGCTCGCAACTGTCGCAGCAGGCGTTCGACGCGGCATCCGTGGCGGCGAAGGTGTCGCCGGGGCTGGTCGACGTGAACACCGTCCTCGGGTACCAGAATGCGCGAGCGGCCGGCACCGGGATCGTGCTCACCTCCGACGGTGAGGTCCTCACGAACCACCACGTGATCGAGGGCGCGACGTCGATCACCGTGACGGATATCGGCAACGGGAAGACGTACACGGCGAGCGTCGTCGGGTACGACGAGGCGCACGACATCGCCGTACTGAAGCTGAAGGACGCGTCCGGGCTGGAGACCGCGAAGACCGGGAACTCCGACCAGGTGAAGCTCGGCGACCAGGTGGTCGGGGTCGGGAACGCGGGCGGTGTCGGCGGTACGCCGAGCTATGCGGCCGGGAAGGTGACCGCATTGAACCAGGCGATCACCGCGACCGACGAGAACGGGCAGAACCCGGAGAATCTCACGGACCTGATCCAGACCGACGCGAACATCCAGGCTGGCGACTCCGGCGGCCCCTTGGCGAACGCGAACGGCGAGGTGGTCGGCGTCGACGTGGCCGGCAACGGCGGCAACAACGGCGGGCAGGGCCGGCCTGGACAAACCGCGACGTCCACCGCGCAGGCCGCCACCGCGACGCTCGCTGCCTGGGGCGACGGCAACAGCAACGGAACTGGCAACGGTTATGGCGATGGGAACGGGACGGGTGGCTTCCCGTTCGGCAACGGCTCGGGGTCCGGCAACGGCTCTGGCAACGGGTCGGGCAACGGCTCTGGTGACGGAACCGGGAACGGATCGGGGAATGGCTCCGGGAACGGGTCCGGGCAGGGGAACGGGGCCGGGACGACGACCGAGGGGTACGCGATCCCGATCAACCAGGCGCTCGACATCGCCGGCCAGATCGAGGCCGGGAAGGCGTCGACCGTCGTACACATCGGCGACTCGGCGATGCTCGGGGTGTCGGTCGTGACCAGCGCCGGTACCAGCGGAGCTGTCGTCGGCGACGTGGTCGCGAACGGTCACGCGGACGAGGCCGGGATCCAGGCCGGTGACGTGATCACCTCCTTCGCCGGGCACGCCGTCACCTCGCCCGACACCCTGTCCGCACTGCTCAACAAGCAGCACCCAGGCGACAAGGTCGAGGTCGGCTGGACCGACCAGTCCGGCCAGACCCACAAGGCAACCATCCAACTCATCACAGGCCCGGTCCGCTGACCACAAGCCATCCACCAAACTCCTAAGACCCGGTCCGCTGACCCAGCGCCACCCCCTCGCTGTCAGCGGACCGCCAGATCGGGCCCGACGCTCCCCCTCCCCCTCGGAGCGCCGGGCCCGATCTTCTGCTGCCCCCACCGAGTCGTGGAAATCGGCAGTCAAACCCAGCCACAATCCACGACTCGCGGTCCGGGGCGCCAGCCAATCGCCACGACTCGACGACTCAAGAGGTGAAGCAGGCCGGGTGGACGGGGGCCAGCCGAGCGAACGCGCGTAGGCGTCGGACGCCCCACGAGCCGTCGCACGCCCAGCACCCACCTCACCCGGGTACGTCGCCCGCAGCAGCACCGCACGCAGCCCCATCGCCCACGGCCCCGCCACCCACGGCCCCGCCACCTGCAGCCCAACTGCCCGCAGCAGCACCCCGCGCAGCGCCACCGCGCTCAGCCCCACCGCCCACGGCCCCATCGCCCACGGCCCCATCGCTCACGGCCCCGCCACCTGCAGCCCCACCGCCCGCGGCAGCACCGGGTGTGGTGTCGGGGGAGGTGGTGGCGCTGGGTGTGGTGGCGGGGAGGTGGTGGCGCTGGGTGTGGTGGCGGGAGGTGGTCGTGCTGGGTGTGGTGGCGGGGGAGGTGGTCGCGCCGGTGTGCTCGCGGAGGGCCGGGTGGTGTGGGGGTAGTGCCGGACGAGGTGGCGGGGAGGTGGTTGTGGCGGGTGAGGTGGTGGTTGGGGGAGTGGCGCCGACCGATCGTGTGGAGGCGACGGGCGTGGTTTTCTGGTCCGTTTCCGCTGGGGTGAACAAGCGTTTACGATTGGTGGGTAAACGACTGTTCACCCCTGTGTGAGGACTTCGTGTGACTGTTCGTCCTGCTGCTCGTCCGCGTCTGGTTCTAGCGGCGCTGGCGTTTTGCGGTGTGCTGGTGTCGATCAGCCAGACCATCGTCGTACCGCTGCTCCCCGAACTTCCCGCGATCACGCACAGCCCGGCGTCCGACGTCAGTTGGCTGATCACGATCACGCTGCTCACCGGCGCGGTGTTCACGCCGCTGCTCGGCCGCGCCGGCGACATGTACGGCAAGCGCCGGGTCCTGCTGATCGCGCTGTCGTCGATGATCATCGGCTCGCTGCTCTGCGCGAGCAGTTCGAACCTGACGGTGCTGATCGTCGGGCGCGCGTTCCAGGGCGCGGCCGTCGCGGTGATCCCGCTCGGGATCAGCATCCTGCGCGACGAACTGCCGCCGCGCCGCGTCATCCCGTCGATCGCGATCATGAGCTCGACCCTGGGGATCGGCGCCGCGTTCGGCATCCCGGCCGCGACGCTCGTGGTCGAGTACGCGAACTGGCACACGATGTTCTGGATCAACCTCGGACTCGGCGTGCTCGACGTCATCCTGGTGCTGCTGATCGTGCCGGAGTCCGCGATCCGCACCAGCGGCCGGTTCGACGTCCTGGGTGCTCTCGGCTTGAGCGCGTTCCTGGTCTGCCTGCTGCTCGCGGTCTCCAAGAGCAGTGCGTGGGGTACGACGACGATCGTCGGCCTGTCCGCCGTCGCGGTCCTGCTGGTCCCGCTCTGGGGTTGGTACGAGTTGCGTACGAAGAGTCCGCTCGTAGATCTCCGTGTCTCCGCGCGCCCAGCCGTTCTCTTCACGAACCTCGGCGCGCTCCTGATCGGGTTCGCCTTCTACGCCAACTCGTTGTCGACGGCGCAACTCGTCCAGGAGCCGACGTGGACCGGGTACGGTCTCGGCAAATCCATCGTCGTCAGCGGCCTCTGCCTGCTCCCGGGCGGCGTCGCGATGGTGCTGCTCTCGCCCGTATCGGCCCGGATCTCCACCGCCCGCGGCCCGCGGTTCACGCTGGCGATCGCGTCGGTGCTGATGGCCGCCGGGTACGTCGTGCGCCTCTTCACCAGCAGCAATGTCGCCGGGATCGTGATCGGCGCAACGGTCGTCTCGGCCGGAACCGCCGTTGCGTACTCGGCGCTTCCGGCCCTCATCATGCATGCTGTGCCAGTGACCGAAACGGCCGCCGCGAACGGCCTCAACACGCTGATGCGCACGATCGGGCAGGCGATCTGCAGCACGATCGTCGCGAGCGTGCTCGCCGGCGTCACGATCTCCTCGGGCGGCCGGGTCGCGCCCGCGCTGTCGGCGTACCTGATCGTGTTCGTGATCGCGGGCATCTCGGCCCTGGTCGCTGCGGGCCTGGTCATGTTCATCCCGGCGCGGCGGCCGGAGCCGGTGCCGGTCGAGGCGACTGTGCGGTGACTGCGAGGTGAGAGCGACGTGACCGACCCGGGGCGGGCCACGATCCTCCGCGCGGCGCGCAAGGCGTTCGCACGGGAGCCGTACGACGCGGTCACGTTGCGCGGGGTCGCCGCGGACGCCGGTGTCAGCGCTGCCCTGATCGTCAAGCACTTCGGCGGCAAAGAAGCGCTGTTCGAGCGGGTCGCCGACTTCACCGAGGCGGCCCAGTTGCTGCTCGCGGCACCGAATGAGCGGCTTGCCGAGCACGCCGTCCGCGCGCTCGTTCAGTACCGCCGGGAGAACGAGCAGGATCTGCTCCTCCGGGTCGTGTTCGCGGCCGGCAAGGGCGACGAGCGGGCGCAGATCCGCGAGCACTTCCGCGACCAGGTCACCCGCGCCTTCGCCGGCCGCCTCACCGGACCGGACGCTGCGCTCCGGGCCGGTCTGATCACTGCGCACCTGCTCGGCCTCGGTGCCGCGATCGCGATCGACAAGTCCGGTCCGATCGCCACCGCGGACCTGGAGACCGTCGCCGAGCTCTACGCGCCGGCGATCCAGCAACTCATCCACTGATTGAACGCCCGTCCTAAAATGTGGACAAAGGGCTTGGCGCTGAGTGTGACGCCATTAACATGGAGCATCCAGGCCGAGAGGCGCTGCAACGGGCCCCAGGTCCGCCACGCTCGTCCTGGGGATGACTGCAAGGGCGCCTCCGGAGAGTTCTTCTGGAGGGGTTGGGCAGATGAGTGAAGCCGCGCTGCGGGAGCTGCTGGATCAGCGGATCGCGATCCTCGACGGTGCCTGGGGCACGATGCTGCAGGGCGCCAAGCTGCAGACCCCGGACTTCCAGGGCGATCGCTTCGAGAATCACACGCACGACGTGACCGGCGACCCGGACGTGCTGAACCTGACCCGCCCGGACCTCATCCTCGACGTCCACCGGCAGTACCTGGCGGCCGGCGCCGACATCACCACCACGAACACCTTCACCGCGACGAGCATCGGTCAGGGCGACTACGGCCTGCAGGAGTACGTCCGCGAGATGAACCTCGCCGGCGCGCGGCTCGCCCGCCAGGCGGCCGACGAGTTCGGTGGCCGGTTCGTCGCCGGTTCGATCGGCCCGCTCAACGTGACCCTTTCGCTGAGCCCGCGCGTCGAGGACCCGTCGTACCGCGCTGTGTCCTTCCAGCAGGTAAAGGATGCGTACGCCGAGCAGATCGCGGCGCTCGCCGAGGGCGGCGTCGACCTGCTGCTGATCGAGACGATCTTCGACACGCTGAACGCGAAGGCCGCGGTCGCCGCGGCCCGCGAGGTTGCGCCGCACCTGCCGTTGTGGATCTCGGTGACGATCGTCGACCTGAGCGGCCGGACGCTGTCGGGGCAGACCGTCGAGGCGTTCTGGAGTTCGGTCGAGCACGCGAAGCCGCTCGTCGTCGGCGTGAACTGTTCGCTCGGCGCCGCGGAGATGCGGCCGCACGTCGCGGACCTCGCCCGGTTCGCCGACACGTACGTCGCCTCGCACCCGAACGCCGGCCTCCCGAACGCCTTCGGTGGGTACGACGAGACGCCCGACGAGACCGCCGGCATGCTGGAGGAGTTCGCGCAGTCCGGTCTCGTCAACATCGTCGGCGGCTGTTGCGGTACGACGCCCGCCCACATCAAGCAGATCGCGGCCGCCGTGGAGCAACTGCCGCCGCGTACCGTCGTACCGGCCGATCACACCACCCGGTTCTCCGGGCTCGAGCCGTTCAAGATCGGCGCCGACACCGGGTTCGTGATGATCGGGGAGCGGACCAACGTCACCGGGTCGGCGAAGTTCCGCCGGCTGATCGAGGGCGACAACCACCAGGCCGCGGTCGACGTGGCGCTGGAGCAGGTGCGCGGCGGCGCGAACCTGCTGGACGTGAACATGGACGCCGACCTGCTCGACAGCGAGCAGGCGATGACGACGTTCCTGAACCTGATCGCGACCGAGCCCGAGGTGGCGCGGATCCCGATCATGATCGACAGCTCGAAGTGGACGGTCCTCGAAGCCGGCCTCAAATGCGTGCAGGGCAAGGGCGTCGTGAACTCGATCAGCCTGAAGGAAGGCGAGGAGGAGTTCCTCGAGCGGGCCCGGAAGATCATGTCGTACGGCGCCGGCGCGGTCGTGATGGCGTTCGACGAGCAGGGCCAGGCGGACACGGTCGAGCGCAAGGTGGCGATCTGCGGCCGGGCCTACGACCTGCTGACCGGCATCGGGTTCCCGGCCGAGGACATCATCTTCGACCCGAACGTCCTCGCGGTCGCGACCGGCATGTCCGAGCACAACGGGTACGCGAAGAACTTCATCGACGCCCTGCCGCTGATCAAGGAACGCTGTCCGGGCGTCCACATCAGCGGCGGTATCTCGAACCTGTCGTTCTCGTTCCGCGGCAACGACATCGTCCGTGAGGCGATGCATTCCGCGTTCCTGTACCACGCCGGCCAAGTCGGCCTTGACATGGGAATCGTGAACGCCGGCCAGCTCGCGGTCTACGAAGACATCCCGAAGGATCTGCTGGAGCTGGTCGAGGATGTCATCTTCAACCGCCGCGACGACGCCACCGACCGCCTGGTCGCGTTCGCGGAGAACGTGAAGGGCAAAGGGACGCAGCGCGAGGTCGACCTGACCTGGCGTGAAGGCACGGTCGAGCAGCGGCTGTCGCACGCGCTCGTGCACGGCATCGTCGACTTCATCGAGGACGACACCGAGGAGGCCCGGCAGAAGCTGCCGCGGCCGCTGGAAGTCATCGAAGGTCCGTTGATGGACGGCATGAAGGTGGTCGGCGACCTGTTCGGCGCCGGCAAGATGTTCCTGCCGCAGGTCGTGAAGAGCGCCCGCGTGATGAAGCGCTCGGTCGCCTACCTGGAACCGTTCATGGAGGCGGAGAAGGAGCAGGCCCGGCTCGAGGGTCGCGCCGAGGCCGTCCGCGGCCAGGGCAAGGTGGTGCTCGCGACCGTGAAGGGCGACGTCCACGACATCGGCAAGAACATCGTCGGCGTGGTGCTCGGCTGCAACAACTACGAGGTGATCGACCTCGGCGTGATGGTGCCGGCGGCAAGGATCCTCGACACCGCGGTGGCCGAGGGCGCGGACGCGGTCGGCCTGTCCGGGCTGATCACACCGTCACTGGACGAGATGGTGTCGGTGGCCGACGAGATGCAGCGGCGCGGGCTGAAGCTCCCGTTGCTGATCGGCGGCGCGACCACTTCGAAGCAGCACACCGCCGTCCGGATCGCACCGGCGTACGAGAACACCACTGTGCACGTCCTGGACGCCTCGCGTGTGGTCGGAGTGGTGTCCGACCTGCTCGACTCCGACCGCTCTCTAGAGCTTGCCAAGAGCAACAGTATCGAGCAGGAACGGCTGCGCGAGCAGCACGCGAACAAGCAGCGCGCCCCGCTGCTGACGCTGGCCGAGGCGCGGGCGAACAAGGAGCAGGTCGAGTACGGCGAGTTGCCGGTGCCGGCGTTCACCGGGCTGCGCTATGTCTCCCCAAGCATCGAGACGCTGCGCGAGATGGTCGACTGGCAGTTCCTGTTCCTGGCCTGGGAGTTGAAGGGCAAGTACCCGGCGATCCTGGAGCAGCCGGTCGCGCGTGAGCTGTTCGACGACGCGAACACGCTGCTGGACGAGATCATCGCGAACGGGTCCTTCACCGCCGAGGGCGTGTACGGGTTCTGGCCGGCGCACAGCGAGGGCGACGACATCGTCCTGGACGGGCTGGACCGGTCGTTCCCGATGCTGCGGCAGCAGACCGAGAAGCCGGCCGGGCGGGACAACCGCTGCCTCGCCGACTACATCGCGCCGTCCGGTGATCATCTCGGCGGGTTCGGCGTCGCGATCCATGGCGCGGAGGTGCTGGCCAAGTCGTACGAGGAACGCAACGACGACTACCGGGCGATCATGGTGAAGGCGCTGGCCGATCGGCTGGCGGAGGCGTTCGCGGAGTGGATCCACCTGGAGGCGCGGCGGGCGTGGTTCGAGCCCGACGTACAGCCGGTGCTGGAGGATCTGCACGCGGAGCGGTTCCGCGGTATCCGGCCCGCCCTCGGGTACCCGGCGAGCCCGGACCATTCCGAGAAGCAGGAGCTGTTCGAGCTGCTCGCGGCGGACAAGATCGGCCTCGGGCTGACCGAGTCGTTCGCGATGACGCCGGCCGCGGCGGTGAGCGGTCTGATCTTCGCGCACCCGGCGTCGCGCTACTTCAGCGTCGGCCGCCTCGGTCGCGATCAGATCGAGGACTACGCCGTACGGCGGAATCTCCCGCTCGCTGAGGTCGAACGCTGGCTCCGTCCGAACCTGGCGTACGACCCGCAGTAACCGGGGCCATCGCCGGATCTCCCACCAGCCGTCGGAGTTGTGGGTCGATCCGCTCCGACGCCGTCCGGACGGCAGCGGTCGCGAGCGACGGGTCGTCCTTGGCGACAGCCTCGGCGAACCCGTTGCGGAGGGCAACCTCTGCGCGCAAGCGGTCCGGCGGCGACAGTTCGTCGGTGCCCGGCAGCAGCTTGAGGATCTCGTCGAACCGATCCTCGGGTTTCGTCGCGATCAACGCCTCAGAGAGGGCGGCGTAGTCGTCAGGTCCGACCGGGGCGCCGGGGCCTTGCTGGCGGACGACCTCCGTCATCAGGTCACGTGCTGCCGCTGCCGCCGCCGGGTTCCGGCCGGCGAAGGCGAAGTCCGGCACCTCGGCGACGGGGACGAACCTTGCGGAATCGGTCTTCGGCCAGAGTTTCGCCAGTCGTTCCTGGGTCCACACGTCGGCCAGCCCCTCGTCAAGGACCGCCTCCTGCTCGTGGAGCCCGCCGATGTGGTCGAACAGCGGGCTGCTCAAACCGGCCGACTGCGACATCGTGTGCCCGGTGGCCCGGACCAGCCGTTCCGAATCGCCACGTGCCGGCTTACCGGCGTCGTACCGGCGGACCGCGTCGGCCAGCTCCTCCGGCAGGAACAGGGGACTGTCGTTCGACCGGAGCGAGTGGACCGCGTTCATCGGCTCGCGGTTGTTCGGCTGGACGACGACGTCGATGCCGCGCCAGCGGACGACGCGATTGGTGGCTTCGCTGACGGCTTCTACGACCGACTCTCCCCAGGCGACGCACGGATCGCCGGTGTGGACCAGACCAGTAGCCATTGTTCTCCTCGCTGAGAGCGACGGGTTCAGCGTAGGTGCGCGGCCGGTTCATCCGGGCGATGTCACATTTCGCCGCCCGGAAACCTCATAAGCGGTATGAACACAACCGAGGAGTTCCTCGCGCATCGGGAGCTGTTGTTCTCGATCGTCTACAACGTGCTGGGCAGCGTCGCGGACACCGAGGACGTGCTGCAGGAGACCTGGCTGTCCTGGTCGGGGCGTTCCGGCGTGCAGAACCCGCGGGCGTACCTCGTGCGCGTCGCGGTGAACGCGGCGCTGGCTCGTCGTACGTCGATCAACCGCCGCAAGGAGGAGTACGTCGGGCCGTGGCTGCCAGAGCCCCTGGTGATGCCGATCGACCCGGTGGAGCGGAGCGAGACGATTTCGCTAGCAGTGCTAGTTGTACTGGAGACGCTGTCGCCGCTCGAGCGGGCGGTGTTCGTGCTGCACGAGGTGTTCGGGTACCAGCTCGCCGAGACCGCGGAGATCCTCGGACGGACGCCGTCCGCCGTACGGCAGCTCGCCCATCGCGCGCGGGAGCACGTCCAGGCGCGACGGCCGCGGTTCACCGCGGATCCGCAGGTCCGGCTGGAGGTGACGCAGCGGTTCGTCGACGCGATCGTCGGCGGTGATCTCGACGCGTTGATGGCGGTCCTCTCGCCGGACGTCACGTTGTGGGCCGACGGGGGCGGCAAGGCCCGCGCGGCCGGGCTGCATCCGGTGCTCGGCCGGGACCGGATCGGACCGCTGCTGATCGGCGATCGGGTACGTCGTCCAGTGGCGTCGCTGGACGTCCGCTACCGGACCGTGAACGGCGACCCGTCGGCACTGCTGCTGTCCGGTGACACGCCGTTCGCCGTCATCGTGCTCGAGGTCGAGGGCAACGAGGTCACGGGCATCTACGCGATCACCAACCCCGACAAGCTCGCGCACGTGGAGATTCGATGAGGACGGCCGTCGTCCTGGTGACCGTTGCGATCAACGCCTTCTCCGGGGTCGCCGCGCTGCTGCACTGGAAGCCGATCCTGCCCGGGATGGTGAAGGCCGGCGTACCGGAATCCTGGCTCACCTTCCCGATCGGGACCTTGAAAACAGCTGGCGCCGCGGGACTGCTCGCCGGTCTGCTCGTCCAACTGCCAGCGTTGATCGCGGCTGCGGCGATCGGGCTGGTGTTGTTCTTCGTGTGCGCCTTGTACACGCACGTGCGCGTCGCGGACTACACAGCGCAGTTCTTCCTCGCAGTGTTCTTCCTCGGCATGGCGTGCGCCTCGTTGGTACTTACCCTGGCGGCATGACTGTGAGACCTGCTGTTGCCGAGGATGCCGATGCGGTGGCTGCGATCTGGTACGCCGGTTGGCAGGACGGTCACCTGGGACACGTGCCGGACGAACTGGTCGCGATCCGGACCAAGGAGTCGTTCTGGACCCGCGCCGCCCAACGGGTCGCGGACACCACGGTCGCCGTCGTCGATGGCGAGATCGCCGGCTTCGTGATGGTGGTCGACGCCGAGGTCGAGCAGGTGTACGTCGCTCGCGACCATCGCGGATCGGGTGTCGCCAGGACGCTGCTCACCGAAGCCGAGCGGCAGGTGAAGGCGGGCGGTCACCAGGAGGCCTGGCTGGCCGTGGTGACCGGCAACGCGCGGGCGCGCCGGTTCTACGAACGCAGCGGCTGGACGGACGGCGGCGCGTTCGACTATCCGGCGTCGACCGAACGTGGAACGTTGCCGGTTCCGTGCCACCGGTACCTGAAGCAGGTGTGAGCGAACGCAGGATTCCCCTGAATCTCGGATCGCCGTACCGCCGACCGCCCCGGAGCGGGGTTAGTTTGCCTTAGCAAGCATCCCCGTTTCTCTGAAGAGGTCACCATGGCATTCCGTTCCTGGCGCCGGCCGTCCCGCCGCATGGTCCTGACCAGCGTCGCCGCGGTCGCGATGACATCGGTCGTCGGCGGAGTCGCGTACTCGGCCGGCGCCGCGACGCCGCAGCCGGCGATCCAGACGTCGACACCGCACAGCGAGAAGCAGGTCACCAACATCGACGTACTGCGTCAGCAGCTGCGCAACTACTACGGCGACCCGCTCGGCTCCGGCACCTTCGGGGCGGACAGCAACTACGCGCAGGAAGCGCAGAAGGCCGCCGCCGCGGGGACCCGCTGGATCTCACTGCCGCACCACACCACGAAGACAAAGGCGATCCTGCTGGACGTCGACGACACCTCGCTGGCCACCTGGAACTACGAGATCGCCAGCAACTGGGCGTACAACCCGACCACCAACGCGGACTACGTGCTGAACCAGAAGTTCCCGGCCGTTCCCGGCATGGTCGATCTGGTGAAGACGGCCGAGCGTGAGGGGTACGCGATCTTCTTCCTGACCGGCCGCGGCGCCGCGCAGGAGCAGGCGACGCTGGGCAACCTCACCGCGGACGGTGTCGGCGTCGACGCGGGCTACCCGAAGCCGACCGCACTGAGCAACGGCGAGGACGGCCTGTTCACCAAGCCGACCGTCGCCAACTACCCGGACTACCTCAAGGCGGCCTGCGCAGGTGACCCGAACGGATCGTGTACGACGATCCACTACAAGTCGGCCACCCGCGCGCACATCGAGTCCCTCGGCTACGAGATCGTCGCGAACTTCGGCGACCAGTTCTCCGACCTGAAGGGCGGTTTCGCCGACCGCACCTTCAAGCTCCCGAACCCCAACTACTACCTGCCCTGATCAGTTGCGGGGCAACGCGCCGTACAGCAAGGTGCGCAGGGCCTCGGTCAGCGTCGGCTCGAAGTCCATCCGGATCGCGCTCAGCGCCGGGTCGGTCTCGTAGGCGGCGAGGATCGCCGGCACCGGATGGGAGTGGGTCCAGATCGCGCCCGCCAGTAGGCTGGCGGCCGCGATGAACCGGCCCCCTCCCTCCGGGCCGAGTTCCGGGAGTACGCCGGCGACCACCGCGGTCATCTGTTCGTACGAGACCATGGCCGCGCGCTTGAAGCTGAGCGCGGTCTCGGTCGAGATGTTGCGCTCCAGCACCGCTGCCTGCGTGCTGATCAGGTCGCAGAGCACCGGCCGCTTCGCCAGCGTGTCGACGATCGCCGCGACGAGCCGCTCGGACCGTTCGTCGGTCGTCGACGCAGGTGAGCTGTCTGCCACCGCGCTCGCCATGTCCTGCACCCAGGCCGACAGTTCGCTGCTCGACAGTTCGAGCAGGACGGCCTCGCGGGAGTCGAAGTAGTTCAGCACGTTCGACTTCGCCAGGCCGACGCGACGGCTCAGCTCGTTCAGGCTGACGTCCGCGACCGGCATCTCGGTCAGCATCGCGGCCGCGGTCGCGAGGATCGCCCGCCGCCGCTCGGCCCGCTGCTCGGGCCTGCGCGCCCGCTGGAAAGTCATGCCCACAGTCTACAGACCAGCGGTCTGTTGTTATCGGACCGACGGTCTGATAGCGTCGAGCCATAACAGACCATCAGTCTTTTATGGAGTGTGGAACATGTACGACGTCCCCGACCAGACCGGCAAGCTCGCCGTCGTCACCGGCGCCAACAGCGGGACCGGCAAGGAGGCAGCCACCCGGCTCGCAGCCGCCGGTGCGCGGGTCGTGCTCGCGGTCCGGACCCCTGCCAAGGGGGAGGCGGCTCGTGCGGAGATCCTGGCCGCGCACCCGGCCGCCCAGCTCGAGGTGCGGCGGATCGACCTCGCCGACCTCGCCTCCGTTCAGGAGTTCGCCGAGCAACTCACCGCCGACGAGCCGCACCTGGACCTGCTGGTGAACAACGCGGGCGTGATGGTCCCGCCGACCCGGATCACCACGAAGGACGGCTTCGAGCTGCAGTTCGGCTCGAATTTCCTCGGCCCGTTCGCGCTCACCGTACGGTTGCTTCCGCTGCTCCTCGCCGCTCCCAGGCCCCGGGTCGCCACCATGGCCAGCGGCGCCGCGAACTTCGGCCGGATCCATTTCGACGACCTGCAGTGGGACGGCCGATACCGGCGTACGGCGGCGTACGCGCAATCGAAGCTCGCGGACCTGATGATGAGCAACCACCTGGCCAGGCTCTCCGCCGACGGCGGTTGGGGCCTGCTCAGCATCGCCGCGCACCCCGGGTACACCCGCACCAACCTGCAGAGCGCCGGTGCCGCGCTCGGCCGGGAGCGACCGTCGCTCCTCAACCGGGTGGGCATGCGCTTCAACCCGCTCCCGAAGCAGGACGTCGAGATCGGCGCCGAGCCGCTGCTGTTCGCCGCCGCCGACCCAGCCGCTCGATCGGGCGCCTACTACGGTCCTTCCGGCATCTTCGGTCTGGTCGGCCCGACCAAGCTGGTCGAAGCGCCGAAGAGCGCGCTGGACCCCGCGACCAACGCCCGCCTGTGGACGGTTGCCGAGGGCCTGACGGGCGTTTCGCTCCCGTCTATCCTGCCCAAGTGACTGAGTGGTCGAGTGGCGGAATCTACGAGTCGTACGTCGGCCGCTGGAGCCGCCTCGTCGCGCCCGAGTTCGTCGGCTGGCTGGAGCAGCCGGCCGGACTGCGCTGGCTCGACGTCGGGTGCGGTACGGGCGCTTTGACCAGCACGATCCTCGAGGCGGCGGACCCGGCGTACGTGCTCGGTGTCGACCCGTCGGAGGGCTTCATCGGCTATGCACGACAGGCTGTCGAAGATCCGCGGGCCGGCTTCGAGGTCCGGTCCGCGGCCGAGCTCCCGGACGGTCCGTACGACGTGGTCGTCGCCGGGCTGGTGCTCAACTTCATCCCCGAGCGGGTCGAGGCGCTGCGCCGGATGCGCGAGATCGGTACGACGGTCGCGGTCTACGTGTGGGACTACGCCGGCGGCATGCAGCTGATGCGGTACTTCTTCGACGCGATGGCCGACGTACGCCCGCAGGACCGGGATCACGACGAAGGCCGCCGCTTCCCGTTCTGTACGCCGGAAGGCCTTGAGGGGCTGTTCCGCGAGGCCGGGTTCGCCGCGGTGCGGACGCGCGAGATCGTCGTACCGACGGAGTTCGCGTCGTTCGACGATTATTGGCAGCCGTTCCTTGGCGGGCAGGGCGTGGCGCCCGCGTACCTGCGCAGTCTGGATCCGGCGGATCAGGAGGCGTTGCGGGACGCCGTACAGGAACGGCTGCCGATCGCGGCGGACGGCTCGATCAGCCTCACGGCGCGGGCGTGGGCGGCTGTCGGCTGAGGTAGTCGTCGCGGAGCAGGCCGAACAGTAGGTCGTCGGTCCACTCACCCTTGAACCACGAGTTGGCCGGCCGCTCGCCTTCGCGGGTGAACCCGACGCGTTCGAGCAGCCGTGCCGACGCGGTGTTGCGGGCGTCGCACTCGGCAGAGACCCGGTGCAGCTCGCGGTCGATGAACAGGTGGTGGAGGAGCCCGCGCACGGCCTCGGATGCGTACCCGCGGCCTTGGTACTCCGGCGCGAGCGTGAACCCGAGATCGGCCTGCATCAGGTTCTCGTTCAGGTTCAGGCCGAGGTCCCCGATCAGCACGCCGTCCAGATCGACCGCGTACTGGAACCAGCCGGGCGCCTCCGGATCGCCCCGCGCGAACCGCTCGACCGTCCGCTGCGCCTCGGCGAGCGGCACCGGCGCTTCCCAGGACTGGAAGCGGGCGACCTGCGGATCCGAGCGGTACGCGGCGAACCGCTCGGCGTCCGTTGGCCTGAAACGGCGCAGGATCAGGCGGTCGGTGTCGGCGAACATCCCGACATCATGTCAAGACTGCGCGCTCGGCTCCGTCGTACTGGTGAGAGGAGAGCGCCGATGAAGTTTCTACTGATCCTGCAGGGTGACGGTGAGGCACGCCTGCAGCGCCACGAGTTCGAGCGAGTCGCCCACGAGGCCGGCGAACTGGTCGGCGGCGAGCTGCTCGCAGACCCCCAACTGTCCGTCCGCCTGCCCGACCACGAGCCGACCAAGATCGACGGCTACTACGTGATCGACGTCGAGAACCGCGACCGCGCCGTCGAACTCGCGCGCCTGCTCCCGGACGCGCGGGCCGCCGGCCGCTCGGTCGAGATCCGAGCAGTCATGCACCCAGCCGCCGTCGATTTCTAGACGACCTTGAACCAGAGGCTCGTGGCCAGTGGGGTTTCGGTGACGCTTGTTCGTTCGAGGCGGACTGTGCGGCCGCCGGGGTGGGCGAAGAGGCGGGTGCCGTCGCCGAGCATGACCGGGGCGTAGAAGAGCAGGACCTCGTCGAGTTGGCCGGCCTCGAGGCACTGCTTGGCGATGCTCGCGCCGATCACGTTCACGTACTTGTCGCCGGCCGCCTCCTTGGCCTGGGCGAGTGCCTTCGCGAAGTCGTCGACGTACGTGACCCCGGCCTCCGGGTCGGACGGTGGACGGTGCGTGACGACGTACGCCGGCCCGCTCCAGCCGCCGCCGAACGCCTCGCCCTCGCCTGCCTCGCCCTTGTGCGGGTCGTCGCCGTCGTGCGAGCGCCGGCCGATCAGCAGCGACCCGATCCGGGGGAGCAGGTCGTCGACCTCCGGATTGGGGCCGAGGTACGGGCGCATCCACTGCATGTCGCCGTCCGGGCCGGTGATGAAGCCGTCGACCGACATCGTCACCGAGTACAGCACCTTCGCCATTCGGGTCTCCTGTCTGTTCGTAGGTGCTTCTTGAGACGAACGAGCCGCGAAAAACTCATCGGTGGACCGCCAGGCCATCACAATTGCCCCGTGGGCGCCGCCTCCCGCGGGAGGTCCGGCCCGAGGCTGCGATTGTGATGGCCTGGCGGTCCGGGAGGGCCCGGTGTGCTCGGTTGCCGGCGCGGTCGGTAGCCTTCCGGCAATTCAGCTTTTCGCATGACGGAGCGAGGTGCGGCGCGGCGATGCCCGACGACGAGGACACGCACCGGCCGCTGCGCGCCGACGAACCGGCCGCCATCGACCTGGAGCGCGCGTCGCAGGCCCGGGTGTACGACCTGCTGCTCGGCGGCAAGAACAACTTCGAGGTCGACCGGCAGTTCGTCCAGGAGCTGCTGAAGATCGCGCCCGAGCTCTCCGAGCTGACCCGGCAGAACCGCCGCTGGATGGCCGACGCGATCGTCCGGATGGGCGCCGAGGGCCGGATCGACCAGTTCCTCGACCTCGGCTCCGGGCTCCCCACCGCGGAGAACACCCACGACATCGCCCTCCGGGCCAACCCGGCCGCAACCGTCGTGTACGTCGACAACGACCTGACCGCGATCTCCCACGGCCAGGCGCTGCTCGCCGACGACCAGCGCAGCTTCTTCGCCGGCGCGGACCTCAACGACCCGGCCGCCGTCCTCAGCCATCCGGCGGTGACCGAGTCGCTCGACCTGAGCCGGCCGGTCGGGGTCCTGCTCGGCCTGGTCCTGCATTCGACCCCGGACCCGGTGCCGGTCGTGGCGGACTACCTGGCCGCCGTACCGTCCGGCTCGTACCTGGCGCTCACACATCCGCTCAACCCGCGGGACGGTGGCCGGCTGTCCGAGTTCTCGACGGCGATCGAGGAGAAGCTGCAGGACGTGTTCCCGCACATGCAGTTCCGGACGCGGGACGAGATCGCGGAGCTCGTCGCCGGGCTCGAGCTTGTCGCGCCCGGGCTCGTCGACCTGACGTCCTGGTGGCCGGAGGACGAGCAGAAGCTCAACCTGACCGGCGCGGGCCGTCTCCTCCTGGTCGCCCTCGGCCGCAAGCCGTAACAATTCACTGGTGTCCAGCGCGCAGCCGGACCATCATGGTTCGCATGTCTTCTCAGGCTGCTGCCGCTTACTGATCGTCACCGCGCCCCGATGACTCCTGGCGCGTCCGATCAAGCCCGTCCCGAGGACGGGCCCCGCAGCGTGCAGTCCTTCAGCCTTGGAGCCAGCCTTCCCATGCCTTCTTTCGTTGAGGTCGCGTGTGACGAGTCGGGGTTCTCCGGAACCAACCTGCTCGACCCCGCCTCACCCGTCATCACCCATGCCAGTGTCGATCTCGCCGTACCAGCGGCCGCCGACGTGATCGACGTACTGCGAGACCGTCTGCGTCGCCGGACGGAGTACAAGTCCAACCAGTTGCTGCGACCTGAGCAGCGGCCGGCGCTCGAGTGGCTGCTCACCACCTTGCGCGGGCATGCGCATGTCCTGTCCATCGACAAGACCGCGTACGTCGCCGCGCGCGTGTTCGAGCTCTTCACCGAGGAACCGTCGTACGGCGCCGGCACCAGCCTCGGCACCGACCACACGGAGGTCGCCGAGGCGCTGCGGCACCGGACCGGGTTCCTCGCGGCGTTCGTGGACCTGACCCGGACGAAGCGCGTGCGGTTGATGGACCACGACGCAGTGGACCGGTTCTTCGCGACGATGCCGGCCGACGTACCTGCGTTGCGTGCGGTGACCCGGGCGCGGGTCGAGGAGATGATGCAGCGGCTGATCGACGAGGATCCGGAGCTCCCGCCGCCGCTGGAGCCGCTGGTGCCGGCGCTCGCCGAAACGGTGCTGTACTGGAGCGCCGGCGGTCGTTCGGTCGCCGTCGTGCACGACGAGCAGAGTGCGTTGACGCCGGGCCGGGTGGCACGGCTGGGCGCGTTCCTCGCCGCTCGCGTGGAGCCGGCGCCGCTGCGGTCGTTCGTGCAGGTCGACTCCAAGCACGATCCGCGGGTGCAGGTCGCGGATTTCCTGGCCGGCATCGCGCGCCGTCGTACGCCGGACCTCGTGGAGCTGTTGGAGCCCTACACCTGTGCGGCGACGAACTCGTCCCAGGTGTGAGTGCCGACGTCGGCACCGGTGAGGGTGAGGTTGCTGCCCGCGCGGTACACCTTGCCCGCCTTGCCGGGAACGCGGATCGGCAGCGACAACCGGTGCTTGCCGGTGGCCCGCAAATAGTCGCGGGACAGTTCTGACAGGCTGTAAACCTTCGGTCCGACCAGGTCGGCGACGAGGCCCTGCGGTGCACCGAGCACGAGTTCGGCGAGCCGCTCGGCCACGTCCCGGCCGTCGACGGGCTGCAGCCGGAGGCCGCCCGGCATCGGCAGGACGGGCAGTTTCGCCATCGCCTGCAACGTGTTCCAGGCGAAGTCGTGGAGTTGGGCGACCCGCAGTACCGTCCAGGGCACGGAGGACGCGCGGACGGCCTGCTCGGCGCCGAGCTTCGACTTGAAGTACGTCAGTGGCAGTTGGTCGACCGCGGTGACCGAGATGTGGACCAGGTGGCCGACCTTCGCTCGCTCGGCCGCCTCGACCAGGTTGCGGGTGCCCAGTTCGTCACCCTTCGGGCCGCCGGCCAGATGCAGGATCACGTCGACGCCGTCCACGGCCCGGTCCAGGCCCTCGCCGTTCAGGAGGTCGACGGCCAGGTACTCGACGCCGTCACCGCGATCGCCCGCGTGCCGGCTCAGGACGCCGACCTTGCTGCCGGCCGCCTGGAGCAGCGGGACCACCTGACGGCCGATCGTTCCCGTACCGCCTGTCACCAGGATCGTGCTCATCGAAGTTTCTCCGTTCTCGTTGTCGTCTCTGCAGCCCTGACGGAGCCCGGGTAGGCGAGTGTGACCGAATGTGAGCTGGAATACATCCAGGCAAAATGTCGAGGGCGTGTCAGCGCCTCCGACGTCAGGGGTGCATGAGGTACCCGGAACGACACTGGAGGTTCTGTCATGAAGTACGTGGTCCTGATCCACTCCAACCCGCAGCCGTGGGGTCACCCGACGATCGACTTCACCGACGTCGGCCGCGCGCTCCCGGCCGACGAGCGGGCCGCGATGGGCAAGGAGTTCGACGAGATGCTCGCCGAGCTGTCCGCGTCCGGCGAACTGGTCGGCGGCCTGGCGTTGGACGCACCATCAACCGCCCGCACCTACCGCTGGGAGGGCAAGCGCCCGGTCAACACCGACGGGCCGTACGCCGAGTCCAAGGAGCAGCTCGCCGGGTTCTTCATCCTCGACTGCGCCACCCGCGCGCGGGCCGAGGAGCTCGCCGCCAAGTTCGCCGGGCCCGGCGACGTCATCGAGCTCCGCCCGGAAATGGAGTTCTGAGGGCGATTCCGGACAGTAACGAGCGAGTGTGACCCAACCGGCAATCCGGAGTGACGTACGCCGTACCGCCGGAGCGGAGGCTCCCATATTCTGTGGGACTTACCGAGAGTCAGGAGTGTGCCGTGACCACTGTCTTGCTGATGGGCCCTCCTGGGGCCGGTAAGGGAACGCACGCGGGCCACCTGGCCGAGCATCTCGGTGTGCCCGTCATCTCCACCGGCGACCTGTTCCGCCGCAACATCGCGGACGGCACCGAGCTCGGTAAGACGGCGCAGGGCTTCCTCGACGCGGGCGAGTACGTGCCGGACGAGGTCACCAACGCGATGGTCCGCGACCGCCTCGCGGACGCCGACGCCCGTCCGGGATTCGTCCTGGACGGGTACCCGCGCACCCTCGACCAGGCCGCCGTCCTGGACGAGATCCTCGGTGCGCAAGGGCGTGCACTGGACGCGGCCCTCGTCCTGCAGGTGGATGCGGACGCCCTCGTCGCCCGGCTGCTCCGGCGCGCCGAGATCGAGCACCGCTCGGACGACACCGAGGAAGTCATCCGCCGTCGCTTCGAGGTCTACCACGAGCAGACCGCGCCGCTGATCCACTTCTACGCCGGCCGCGGCATCCACCACGAGGTCGACGCCTCCTCGGACGTCGACACGGTTCGCGCCCGCGTCTGGCAGGTCGCCGTACAACTCAAGCCCGCCGCGTAGGCGGACCGCCACCACTCACCAACGTCCGTCGACGGCCCGATGCGCCGTCTGCGTGAGCGCAAACTCACGCGGGCGGCGCTAGTTGCTGAGTGTCTGAGGTCCGGCCCTATCGGTTGAGTATCCGCCAGGCCGGGGCGACCGACTTTCGGTACGAGCGGCCGAAGAGCCCGAGGATCACGGTGAGGACCGGTTTCGGGACGGAGCTGGTGATGGCCGTGGACTCCGCGGGGGTGGCGCCGTCGAGGGCCCAGGCGAAGAACGTGCCGCCCTCGACCGGGCCGACCTTGGCGAACTCCCGGCCCATCGCCTTCAGCTCGGGCGTGCCGACGTTGGCCTGGTAGACGGGTTCGATCTCCGCCTCCTCGTGTTCGAGGTGCTCGACGGTGACCCGTTGCAGCTCCTGGATCGCAGCGCGTGCGGTCGCCGCGTCGTCCGCGCTCGCGGAGTTCCGCAGCGCACCCACTGCGGTCCGCGACGCAGCGAGCGCGCCCGCCATCGTGTCGTGCTCGGCATCCAGTTGCGCCAGCAGTTCCGCGCTTACGCCGAGCTTCTGCAACGCCGGCCACGCGATATCGTGCTCACCCTCGTGGTGCCGGATGAGCTGGTTGTCGAAGTTCTGCCAGGCGGCGGCCAACTGCGCCGCGCGCGTGCGATCCCCGTCCGGGAACCGCTCCAATGCATCCAGGAATCGACCCAGGTCCCGCCGGACAGCGGCATGGATCGCCTTGTTCATGCTCATTTCCCCCATGGCCCGGAGTATGCGTCCGGGAACAACCGTTGACCAGAGCAAGTTGATCCTGAATATGCATGGTGAGTACAAGGTCCCGGGCGGAAAGCTCGTCGTGGCCGACCTCGATGTCGTCGACGAGCACGTCCGGAACGGGCAGATTTCCGGGGATTTCTTCCTCGAGCCGGACGACGCGCTGGAGCGGATCAACGGGGCCCTGGCAGGTCTGCAGGTGGCGACGTCCGCGGCTCAGATCGCCGCGCGAGTGCGAGGTGTGCTCGGCGACGGCGTGGAGATGCTCGGGTTCTCGCCGGAGGCCGTGGCTGTCGCCGTACGGCGTGCGTTGACCGGCGCGACCGGTTGGCGTGACCACAAGTGGCAGTTCGTGCACGACGTACCGCGAGAGCCGGCGCTGCAGATGGCGCTCGACGAGGTGCTGACCGAGCAGGTCGGATCCGGCGAGCGCCCGCCGACCCTGCGGGTCTGGGAGTGGGCGTCCAACGCGGTCATCATCGGCAGCTTCCAGTCGCTGCGGAACGAGGTCGACCTGGACGGCGCGGCCCGTCACGACGTCACCGTCGTACGGCGGATCAGCGGCGGCGGCGCGATGTTCGTCGAGCCGGGCAACACGATCACGTACTCGCTGTACGTCCCGGAATCACTGGTTTCCGGGCTGTCCTTCATCGAGTCGTACGCGTTCCTCGACGACTGGGTCATTGGTGCGCTCAACGATCTCGGCATCGCGGCGACGTACCAGCCGATCAACGACATCACGTCGCCGGCCGGCAAGATCGCGGGCGCCGCGCAGAAGCGGTTCGCGGGCGGCGCCGTCCTCCATCACGTGACGATGGCCTACGACATGGACGCCGGCAAGATGGTCGACGTACTGCGGATCGGCCGGGAGAAGCTGTCCGACAAGGGCACGAAGAGCGCGAACAAGCGCGTCGACCCGTTGCGCAGCCAGACCGGCCTCGACCGCGCGGACGTGATCTCGCGGATGGCCGGCACGTTCCGGAACCGCTACGGCCTGTCGGACGGCACGATCTCGCCGGACACCGTCGCGCTGGCCGAGGAGCGGGTCGCGGCGAAGTTCGGCACCGAGGAGTGGCTTACGCGGGTGCCGTGATCGGTACGGCGTTGCCGCTCACCCGCACGCGGTTGTCGTCCGGGCGGAGCTCGACCGTGATGAGGCTGGGCCGTCCGAGGTCGTCGCCTTGATGCAGGGTGAGTGTGGGCTGTGCTTGGTTCAGCTCACGTAGGTACGCGCCGAACGCGGCTGCTGCGGCGCCGGTCGCCGGGTCCTCGACGACACCGCCCACGGGGAACGGGTCGCGGACGTGGAAGACGGTCGGCGATTCCTGCCAGACGAGTTGCAGCGTGGTGAGGTCGCGCTCGAGCATGTACGCGAGCAGGCGGTCGAAGTCGTAGTCGAGCGCGGCAAGTCGTTGCCGGGTCGCCGTACTCAGGACGAGATGCCGCGCCCCGGCGTACGCGATCCTCGGCGGCAAGGCGGGATTGAGGTCGTCGGGTGACCACCTGAGGATGTCGAGTACGTCGGTCAGGTCGCCGGCTTGTTCGACGGACGGCTCGACGCTGGTGAGGGTCGCCCGCAGGTTGGCGTCGACGCTGACCGAGACGAGGCCGGCCCGCGTCCCGAAGACGAGTTCGCCAGGGCCGTTCCGCTCCGCCAGTGCGACGGCGGTCGCGACGGTGGCGTGACCGCAGAACGGAACCTCGGCCTTGGGGGAGAAGTACCGCACCGGGCGCACGCCGTTCGCGTCCGGTCCATCGGTGAACGCGGTCTCGGAGTACCCGACCTCGGCCGCGATCGCCTGCATCGCACCATCATCGAGCCCACTGGCATCGAGCACCACACCCGCCGGATTACCCCCAGCCGGATCGGACGTGAAAGCCGCATACCGAAGAACAGTCACCATCCCCCCATCCAATCACCGCGTCCGGTCGAGCTATGCACAATTGCCGGTATGGAGATCGGGTACGTCATCTTGTATGTCGGGGATCTGGGGGTGTCCGTCGAGTTCTACCGGGATGTGGTGGGGTTTGCGTACAAGTTCACGGATGCGGGGTATGCGGAGTTCGACGCGGGCGGGGTGCGGTTCGCGTTGTACGAGCGGCGGCGGGCGGAGTGGTTGACCGGACGGGCGGTGACGCCGGGCGCGGGTGGGGAAGTGGTGGTGATGGTGACGGACGTGGATGCGTACGCCGAGCGGCTCCGGGCAGCCGGCGTACCGGTTCTGAGTGGGCCGGCGGACCGTCCGTGGGGACACCGGACGGTCCACGTCGCCGACCCGGACGGGTTCGTCGTGGAGTTCGCCGAAGAGATTCCGCGGGCGCGGCAACGGCACTAGATCAGCGGTGGTACCAGCGGCGGCGGGACATGCCGCTGATCATGACGATCCAGAACATGCCCCAGAGCAGCCACGGCGCGGTGAGTGCGACCGAGGTGATCACGAGACCGATCATCAGGAACGGCGCGATCATCAGGAACGGCGGCGGCGGACCGGGCCGGCGACGGAGGTTGGCCGGGCCTGGCACAACCTGTAGCTCCCTCGAGCTCGGCAGATCGTCGAACAACGGCTCGAGATCATCCGCGTACCGTGCCCGCGTCACCACCTCGCTCCGCTCCTCGAACTCGGCCTGTGTCAACCGGCCGGCCACGAAGTGGTCGCTCAGCAACGAAACGGCCTGGTCCCGCTCGGCGTCACCGATCCGCACCCGCCTCCGAGGTACGTCGGCACGCTGGACGTCCTGCGGGTCGGGATCGCGGCGATCATCGTTCCAGGTGGCGGCTCGCCATTCGCCGTTCCAGCTGCGGCCATGCCAGTCCCCGCCCCAGCTGTGCTCGTGCGGGCGGCCGCCCGACTCGTCGTACCAGCCAGGCCCGTTCCAGCGCTGCTGCCTGCTGGCCCCGCCTCGGCGTCGGCGGTCTCGGTCGGCGGAGCTCATGAACGGTCCTGCTGGTCCGTGCCGTCGTCTTCCTCGGCGAGGATGCCGTACAGCTTCCGCCGCAGGTCGGCGACCGCGTCCCGTGCCTTCGCCTGCTGCTCCGGCGTACCGCTGGCGAGGATCTGCCACATCGCCGTCGCGACCTGCCCGAAGAGCGGCTTGAACCCGTTCTCGTCCTCACTAGCTTCAGGCGCGCTCATCGCCGCCCACGGCGCGGACACCTCGTCCTGGTGCTCGGCGACGTACGCGCGTCCCTCGTCGGTCAGCCGGAACGTCCGCCGTCCGACCTCGGCGTCCGCCGTCACCAGGCCCTCGTCCTCGAGCTGCTGCAGCGTCGGGTAGATCGAGCCCGGGCTCGGTTTCCACAGACCGCCGCTGCGCTCTGCGATCTCCTGGATGATGCCGTAGCCGTTCATCGGCTGCTCGGCGAGCACGGCGAGAATCGCTGCCCGTACGTCGCCGCGCCGGGCCTTCGGGCCCCGCCACCGCGGCGGCGGTCCCCACGGCGGACCGAACATCTGCCCGCCGCCGAACATCGCCCACGGCGGCCCGAAGTGCTGCTGGTGCCCGCGTCCCTGGTGCCCGCGGTGGCCGCTCATCGCCGCGCGCAACTCGTCCTTGATGTCGTCGAAGGTTGAACAGTGCCGCGCGAACTGCGCCCAAGGCCATCCCGCGGCGTACGCCGATCCGGTCATCTGGACCACCCGTCCCTCACGAAAGTGATTGCGATAGTTCGACGATATATCGCGAACCATCGCAACCCAAGAGACTCACGCGTTGAACTTCAGGTCCTTCACCGCGGCCGTCAGAATCACGGAATTGTCCACGACGCTGATGCCCGTGAGCTGGGCGCCGAACGGCAGTTCGGGGATCGTGATGCCGCTGGCCAGCTGGTCGCGGATCGCGGTCTGCACGTACGACGGGAGCGAGTCGGACAACTGCCCGATCGTCAGCGCGACCCGCCCGTCCTTGACCTCCGGCGTGATCGGTACGTCGATGCTGATGCCGCGCACCGTCGCCTTCGCCTGCAGTTGACCGTTGACGACCGACATCGACAGCCCCTCGAGTCCGGTACTGCGGACCGCGAGCCGAGCCAGCTCACGCGGCGACAACTGCAGCCGCAGATCGGTCGCGTCGACCGTCACCGCACCGGACTGCTGCGTCAGCAGCGACCGCGGCACGTGCACGTTCTGCAGCTCGACCTTCAGATCCTCACCCGGTACGCCGGAGAACGTCGGCTTGTCCATTGTCAGCGTGACCTTGGAGAAGTCCTCCTTCACCAGTTGCGGCAGGAACCCGAAGCCCCCGATCTTCACCGAGGTGCCGGCCGAGCGTACGTCGTACTGCTTGGCCTCCTTGTCGGCCATCGACGCGAGCTGGTTCTCGGCCACGTACGCAGCGGCGCGGTCGACGACGATCGCCAGAACCGCCAGCACCAGCAGTGTGACGACGAGGCGGCGCAACCACCGGCGCGGTCTCCTAGAGCTCATCCCTGCCCTTTCCGATCATTTCCCGGAGCGCGTCCACGGCCGGGGTGGGTTTGATGCCGAAGGCAACAGTCGCGGCGGTCGAGTCGATGACGAACGGCCGCTGCCACTGGTACAGCATCTCCACCATCTCCCGCGCGGCCGGGTCGACAAGTCCCGCAAGCCGCAGTACCAAGGTAGGCATCGACGCAACCTTCGCCCGCGGCGCACCCACCAGTTCGGCGGCGCGGGTCGCCAGTTCGCGTACCGACAGCGGCTCCGGCGTCGGGACATGCCAGGCCCGCCCCCACGCGCTCTCGTCGTCGGCGACCGCGATCAGTAGCCGTGCGACATCACCGACGTACGTCCAGCTGTGCGGTACGTCGAGATCGCCCGGCATCATCCCGCGCTTTCCGGCAATCACCATCGGCAACACGGTCACGCTGAACGGCGACACCGCGCCCGCGCCGAGGTAGTCGGATCCGCGCACCTCCGCAGTCCGGATCCGCCCCGCCTGATGCGCAGCCAGGGCGGCGGCCCAGACCTTCGCCCGCACCTGCCCCTTCACGGTGTTCGGCAGCAACGGAAGGTCCTCGCTCATCAGCCCGTCCACCGCGCCGTACCCGTAGAGGTTCCCAGTGCTCACCAGCACCGCCCCCGACGCCTCGGCCGCCGCAACCAACGCCGCACCGAGCCGCGGCCACTCGCTAGTCCATTTGTTGTACGCCGGGCCTGCGCACGAGTAGATCGCCGTCGCACCCGCGACGTACTCCGTCAACCCGTTCTTGGCGTCCGCAGCGATCCGCTCCGCCCCGTCCGGCCCGCTCCCGGACCTCGTGATCACTCGGACCTGCTCACCCCGTGCCACCAACAGCCGGGCGACCACGCTCCCCACGGCCCCAGCTCCGACGACAACCTGCACGCCTGACCCCTTCGACTCGATGACGCGCCCAGTCTTCCTGATCCCGGGGGCGCAGGGTCGGTCAGGACCGCAGCCCGCTGCGCAGGCGAAGCTCGTCGCGGATCACCGGCGGTACGGGCAGCCGGTACTTCTCCAGGGCCTTCGCGTAGGCGCGCAGCGACATCGCCAGACGTCCGGCGTCGCTGCGGGCATTCTCGCCCTGACGCCGTGGACCGCGCGCCACGCGCTCGGCGGCGCGCGCGGACACGACCTCCGCGAACAGGTGCGAGAGATCGTCGTTCACGACCGAGCGGCGGCCCACGTCGGCCAGGAAGGGAGTTGGCCGGATCGACATCGCTATCGCCTCATAGGGCCCGCGGGTTCCCGACACGCCGCCTGGTATGTCATCGCTCCGGAATCTTCCCAGTCTATCCCACCGCCACTAAGGCTAAGGTGGCTCGCCAGACTGGTTTGGAGGCTTGGAAAGTGGCGTTCCTGCTGCAGATGTCGGGTGTTCCAGGGTCCGGGAAGTCCACCGTCGCCGCACATGTCGTCGAGGAATACGGTGCGGTCGCCGTCGACTACGACGTGATTCTGACCGCGGTTCTCGATGGCGGCGTCGACATCTCCGGATGCTCGAAGGCGGCGTACGAAGTCCTGTACGCGATGACCCGCAGCGTGCTCGGCCAGGGGCGGTCCGTGGTCGTCGATAGTCCGTGTTTCTGGCCGCGGATCCTCAACGAGGGCATGAAAATCGCCAGGGCACACCATGCGACCTACCGGTACGTCGAGTGTCAGGTCCATGATCTCGACGTCGTCGACGAGCGACTCGCCGGACGGCCGCGGCTGCGCAGCCAGCGTCGTGGCGTGGCCATTCCGCCGGTGGACCTCGGCGACCGGCCGGATAACGGAGAGACGCTGTTCAGCGGGTGGTTGGACCGCGTCCAGCGCCCCACGGACAATTACCTCCTGCTGGACATGCACCGCCCGCTGTCCGACGTACTGCCCGAGGTCGACCTCTACCTCAAGGCCTAGTCCCGCCGACCCTTCAAACGGCGGCTGACCGCACGCTCGACCTCCCGGGTCGCCTCGCGCTCGGCGAGCGTCTGCCGCTTGTCCCAGGTCTTCTTGCCCCGCGCCAGGACGATCTCCACCTTCGCCCGACCGTCCTTGAAATAAAGGCGCACCGGGACGATCGTCAGACCACCCTCGTTGACCTTGCGCTCGATCTTGTCGATCTGCGCCCGATGGAGCAACAACTTCCGCTTACGCCGCGAGCCGCCTTCGAACCAGCGGGACTGCGAGTACTGCGGGATATGCACACCGTGCAACCAGATCTCCCGCTCCTCGACCATCGCGAACCCCCCGACCAACGAAGCCCGCCCAGCCCGAAGCGCCTTCACCTCCGGCCCCTGCAACACAATCCCCGCCTCCCACGCCTCACCCAAGTGATACTCGTGAGCAGCCTTCCGATTCCGCGCAACAACAGGCTCAGCCTCGGACTTCTTCACACCACAATTCTGCCCGACAACCAGATGAGTGCCCCCGGCAGGATTCGAACCTGCGACGCACGGTTAGGAAACCGACGCGCCCCACCTATATTCGTCTCTCCAGGCTCGACCAGCCGACTTCAGTTCGACCGATCTTGACTACAGCTGACTCGGAGCTACACGTCTTTGTTACCCGGTGTTCCCGCGCTGAGTTGCTGAGCGTGCGCCGAGGCCCCCGGTGTCGGTGGCGCCGTTGCGACTGAGATGACCTTGGCCGTGTCGGCGGCAGGCGAGATCTCAGCAGTACTTCAAGGTCGGCTGATGCGCCCCCTTCTTGCCGCCCTCGTCGTGTTGAGGCTGAGGGCGAGTGCGGTCAGGGGAAGGGCCGCCAGCACGGCGAGGGCCACCGGTACCGACACGATGCCGGACAGGCCCGCGACAGCAGCCGGACCAATCCCGCCACCCAGGACGCTCATGAAGTTGAGCAGGCCCTGTGCGGTGTCGCCGTCGCGTTTGGCGACCAGTTCCGGTGCGAGGCCCACGAGTACGGCCTGGGCGCCGGCGAACCCACACACGGTCAGCGCCGCGCCGACGACAACCGAGATCGGCCCGCCGAACTCCCCGACCACGAGCACGCCGACGACGGTGAATGCCGCAAGCCCGGCCAACACATTCCAAGCGGTGAATCGGTCGGTCAAGGCGCCGACCAGCCGCCCTGCCAGCACTGAGCAGGCGGCGGCCGGAACCAGCAGCGCGCCCGCCTCGAGGGCGCCGCCGCCCGTGGCCCGCTCGATCAGGGACGGGGCGACGAACAGCACCCCGTAGTACCCGGCGAAGACCGCCCCGCCGACGAGCCCGGCCACCAGGAACCCGCGGGCCGCGATCACCCGACGAGGCACGAACCCGTCGGGGGAGCGCCGCAAGCGCCGCCATAGTCCCACGGCCGCGAGCGTCCCGGCAGCAGCCACGACGAGCGTCATCGGAGCGGGCAGGCCGACCGAATGCGCCTGCAACAACGTGATCAACGAGCCTGCGAGTACCGACAGCACAGCCGCGCCGACGACGTCGAACCGCCCGGCCGAGCCGTCCCGCTCACCGCGACCGATCCGCGTGATCACGCGTCCACCCGCCAACACCGCCAGCAGGAGGGGCAATGCAAGGGCCGGGACCGCGAGCACGGCACGCCACCCCAGGCACGCGGTGACCGCCCCGCCCAACAGCGTCCCGCACGCAGACGCCGTCCCGCCGGCGGCAGCGATCATTCCCAACGCACGTAGCCGTTCCCGCCCGGGAAGGGCTGCGGCCACGGCGAAGACGGCGATCACGGTCGCACCCGCCCCGGCTCCACCGATAAGTCGACCGACGATCACGACCGGCAGCGATGGGCCGACCGTCGCGAGCGCGGAGCCCGCGGCGAGCGTCACGACGCCGGCGACGAGCACCCGCAAGGGGCTCCACCGGGCCATCAGCCGACCCGCGACCGGCATCGCCAGCGCCGAGGTCAGCGACCATGCGGCAAGGATCCATGCGGTGGCCCCAAATGGCACCCCGAGCGCGCGGCCGATCGTCGGCAACGCGACCGACGGCGCTCCCAGGGCTACGTACTGCGGTAACACCAGCGTCCCCAGGACTAGTCCCAGCCGGCGCCCGTCCGGGACGTAGGTGGATTTTTCGCTCAGGACCCCTGCGGACGAGATTTCTTGCGGCATCGTCGTCTCCACTCAGGTCGGTTGTGACACGTGACTGCTACCGTGGGTGTCACGTTACGGAGGAAATAGGAGACACGTCAAATGCTGGATGCGTGTTACAGCTCATCGGCGGTCGAGACGGCCGTCGATCTTGCCAACACCTTGAAGCCGATCAAGGGAGAGGACGCGCTCGAGACGGTGGAGCAGCTGCGGGCCTTCATCGACGACCATTCCCCGGCCGGCTCGGGCGAGCCTCCGAGTTCGGCCACGGACCGGGGGACCGGTCCGCGGCGGCGTCTCACCCACGTCGACCTGGCGGAGGTCCGCGCGTTGCGCGAGACGGTCCGTGGCGTTCTCGAACGAGCGAGCACCGACGCGGTCGGAGCTGCGGCCCTGATCAACGACGGTCTTCGCCGCAACCGCTCCACTCCCGTGCTGCGCCACGATCACGACCGCTGGTGGACCGAGGTCACCTCCGACACCGACAGCTGCTCGGCGCACCTGGCCGCGACCACGCTCAGCGCCCTGGCCTCCGTGGTCGCCACGCTCGGCCCGACACGTCTCGGCGTATGTGCCGGGCCGACCTGCCGGTCCACTTTCGTTGACCTCTCGCGCAACGGCTCGAAGCAGTACTGCACCCGAACATGCGCGCACCGCGCCAGCGTCGCAGCCTACCGGAGCCGACAGAACCCGCGCTGATGTCAGAGGTCGAAGTGGCCCAGGACGGGTCGGTGATCTGAGGGTGTCGCGGTCGTAGTCCGAGATCCTCGGTACCGAGCGCCCGCTCCTTCAGGGATGACGTGCAGCTTTGTGGGTGCCCGCGGCAGTGTTGTGGCTCAACACCTTGATGTCTCAAGACATCACATTGTGCCCCCGGCAGGATTCGAACCTGCGACGCACGGTTTAGGAAACCGACGCTCTATCCCCTGAGCTACGGGGGCGCACGCGGGGACAGCTTAGCGGAGTTGGGGGGTGGGTCAGCCGGTCAGGGCGGTGACGCCGAGGTGGCCGGTGATGGACTTGTAGCGTTCGGCGTAGAGGGTGGTGCAGCGGGAGGCGGCGCAGCCGGCGCCGGCGAAGGCGATGCCGCGGACGGTGGCGGAGCTGGTGCCGCGGCGGGAGTAGACGGGGCCGCCGGAGTCGCCGCCGACGATGGCGACCAGACCGCCGCGGGTGGCGCGGATGACGTACGTCGTGCAGCCGTCGGTGTCGCAGTACCTTGCCGACGTCGAGCGAACCGTGAGGTTGCAGAGCGATGTACTGAAGCTGCCGGACTGGCAGATCACGGTGCCGACGCCGGGGTCGCCACCGCCGGTGACGGTGCGCGTGTTGGCGGTGTCGCCAGGCCCGTCGGTCCAGATCTTGGCGCCGTACGCGCTGCCGGTGACCAGGGACTGGTCGTAGTCCGGGTAGTTCGTGCGCACCGTCGTGGTGCCGTAGTAGTTGGCGCCCGACTTCCACACCGTGCCGGGCCCGCCACAGTGGCCCGCGGTGACGGAGCCTCGCTGGCCGTTGGAGCGCCGTACGACAGAGAAGCCGGCGGAGCAGTTCTTGAGCGCGGAGGTGATCCGCGCACCGCCCCAGTGGCCGCCCTTCGGGGTGTCGCTCAGCCGAGACGTGCGTGCAAGCGAACCAGCAACCAGCTGTACGCCGGACAGCTCGCGGAGCCCGGCCAACGACGCGGGGGAGGTGGTCGCCTGGTCGTACTCGACGACGACGTTCTCACTCACCGGGTCGAGGTCCGCGGAGTACGTCGTACGCGACGCGTCTGAGGACCAGGAGCGGTCGCCGACTGCGTTCCAGGCGTCGGCGATCGACTGGGCCGAGCGACAGCTGCGCTCCACCTTCACCAACGGCTTGCCGGCCGCGGGCAGGTTGCGGGCCATCGCGGACTGGTACTTCTTCGCGTCCAGCTTCGCGGAGTCCACAACCACCTTGTAGCCGGTCGTGGCCGAGCCGACCACGCCAATGACGCCCTGGCTCAGGCCGTACGGCAGACCGGAGGTTGGACGGCCGGTCGCGTCGAGTGGTTCGAGGGAACTGACCGCGGCGGAGATGCCGTCGCCGAGTGACTCACCGAGCGGTCGCGCGTCGGACGCGGACGTCGGCTGCGTCAGCCGCGTCGCCTCGGTCGAGCTCATACTCGGCTGCGCGTGCGAGCACGCCGTGGCAGCCGTCGCCGCGCCCGAGGAGGGTGCGGTGAGAGCGACTGCGAAGAGTGAGATGGAGCCGAGTGTGACCAGCGGGACGGTGACAGAGAGTCGCACGAAGCTCCCCAGATCGGTGGACCAAACCACTAGATAGTCCGTTCAAGGACTCCGTTCCGTCAAGACCTGGTCACCGTCCGCGAACAGATTCGACTACCGTGCGCGAGCGTAACTCGCAAGTTGACGCCCGTCGGCGCCGAAGAACTGCAGCGTGTCGCCGCTGATCGCGATCCGCTTCGCGGCGTGCAGTACGCCGGTGTGCGGCACGTTCTCGCAGCCGATCAGGTGCTGCGGACCGGACGTCGCGCTGAACGCGCCACGCTGACCGATGCTGTACGTCCCCTGCAGCCCGTTGCAGCCGTCCGAGCCCGTCCACGTGCCGTCCGGCTTGAACACCAGCACCGGGTCATCCGGCCGTGGGGCCTTGAGCGTCTTCGCGCCGACCATCTGCATCGGCCGCCACGTGCCGGCCACGGTCTGGGTCGAGACCACCTGTGGCGTCACCGACGCCGAGGCCGATGCCTGCCCGGTGGCGACCGGCGGCTGCGTCGGATGGTTCCGCGACCCGGCCAGCCCGAATGCGGCGACGGCGATCGCGGCCACCGCGACGGCGGCAGCGCCGGAGACGATCCAGGTACGCCGCTGCACGCGACGGGCGCCCGTGGTGGCGCGCTCGGTCAGGTCCACGGCCTCCGGGACCGAGGCCGCAGCGCGTTCGAAGGTACCTCGCAGGTCATCCTCGAGATCGGTGTTGCTCACGACAACCTCTCATCAACACGGTTGGAGTCGCCGGCCCCTGAATAGGCCGGCCGCCGGCGGAGCGAGGCGAGCGCCCGGCTCGCGGTCGCACGCACGGAGGACGGTTTGATGCCGAGCACGTCGGCGATCGTCTGGTCGTCCAGGTCCTGGTAGTAGCGCAGGACCAGAACGACCCGTTCCCGGGCGGACAGCGTCGCCAGTGCACGCCACAGGTCGTCGGAGTTGGCGACATGCGTGGCGTGGTCGGGCACGGTGCGTTGCGGGTCGAGGTCGGCCGTCGGCGCTTCCGTGAACGAGCGCCGACGGGTCATCGACAAGTACTCGTTCACCAGGATCCGGCGGACGTAGTGATGCGGATCGTCCGCGTTGCGCACCTTCCGCCAGGAGCGGAAGGCCTGCATCAGCGCGATCTGCGCCAGGTCCTCCGCACGCTGGTAATCGCCGGAGACCGTGAACCCGAGCCGCACCAGTTCCTGTCCACGGGCGGACACGTACTCCTCGAACTCCACTCGCCACTCCCTGGCTGGGCGTACAACTCCTCACACCTATTAGACGCATCCAGCCGCCCACGTGCTGCAACCATTCGCGCACAGTTCGATCTCTAGTGAAGCAGGAACTCCCGGACCGTCTGCTGCCCACGGCGGTCGCGCTGCACGCTGTGACCGCTTCCCGGTACGACGACCAGCTCGGCGTCGCGTGCGTGCGCGTCCTCCCACCTGGCCCAGTCGAGCGGGCAGAACAGGTCGTTGCTCCCGTGCAGGCGGAGGTCCGAGCAGAGCGTCGCCATGTGGAGGCCTGCGGAGAGGGGTGTCGTAGGTCAGGCCTTTGCTGGTGGTCCGCTGGAACAGCTCCTTCAGCCCGCGGTCGTCTCCGCCGCGTGCGGAGTGCAGGATGGCCGGGATTCCGCTGAGGGACGGGTTGACCGAGTTGAGGCTCGTGACCGACAGCGTCTCCATCAGGTCCGTGCCGCTGACGCCGTGCTGCACCAGCCACGCCAGGTCCGCGACCGGATCCGTCGTGCACGCGGGATCCTGTCCGCAGGCGGCCTCGAGTACGCCGGCGCTCGCGCCCATCAGGTCCACACCCATCGGGTCGAATCCCTTGTGCGGTACGACGGAGTCCAGCACGAGCGCCTGCACCTTGTCGGGGTACTTCAGCCCGTACTGCACTGCAGTGAAGCTGCCGTACGACGTCCCGTCGAGCGTGAGCCGGTCGACCTTGAGGTACTGGCGCAGCTGCTCGATGTCGTCGACGGTGTCAGGCGTTCCGTAGTACCCGACGCCGGACCCGATGTGCGCGGCGCACTCGTCCACAGCCGTGGCAGGCGGCGTCAGAAAGTCCGAACCGCCCACAGTCTCTTGCAGGGAAGGGCAATTGATGCCGTCAGGACCTGTGCCGCGCTGGTCGAACATGACGAGCCGGTACTCGCGCAGCACATCCGGGTGCACGTTGCGACGCAGGCCCGGGAGAAGCGGTACACCGGGCTGACCCGGGCCGCCGGTGAGCAGCAGGAGGACACCGCGGGACGCGTCGACGTTGTCGGCGGCGATGACGGCCAGGTCGAGTGACGGGCCGTCCGGGCGTTGCCGGTCGAGCGGGACATGCAGGGTCGTGCAGGTGAAGCCCGGCGTGCAAGAGGTGTTGTCCGCTGCCGGAGTCGAGCAGGCGGTGCAGGCGGTGCAGGCGGTGCTGGCGAGGGCGAGTGCGCACAGCAGCCGGATCGTTCGCATGCGCCCTCCCTCAGGGCGAGGGTGCGGCACCCGCGGCGACCGCCGCAACCTGCCTCGCGGGTCGACCTCGAAAGGGACCCGCAAGGCAGGCGCGGATTGACCCCACTTCGGACGGCTTCGGGGTGCGCGTCCGGCGCAGGGTCAGCGCAGGCCGAGCGACTTCGTCAGCTCGGCGGTCACCTGGCGCGGCGCGGGCAGCGCACCGGGCTTGCCCTGGCCTTCCAGCGAGGTCGCCACCAGACGGTGGCAGCCGAAGGCTTCAGCGGTGAACGAAAGGACGCCGCGGTCGTTGTCGGTGAACCGCAGCACGTACGTGGGCCCGAGCTCCTTGGTGCACATGCTCGGCTTCTTCGCGACGGGTTTCGCCGCGTTGACCAGGGCGAACAGGTCGGTCGCCTGCTTGCCCGTGCGCTTGGTGGTGATCGTCGCGTAGTTCGGCCCGGTCGCCTGCGCGTCGTACTGGCAGATCGTCACGCTGACGGGGTTGAACTTCGAGGTGGCCGCTCCCTGGCCCCACACCGCCTTGTCGGTGGCGGCGCGGACGGCCGTGATGGTCTCGGGGCAGTCCATGCTCGGCGTACCGCTGGGGGTCGCTGACGGGGTGGGCGACGGGGTGGTCGGGGTCTGGGTGGGCTGGGCGGCGGGCGGGGACGAGGCGTCCTCGGTGCCGCAGGCGGCGGCAACTCCGAGGACAGCCACGACAAGCGTCGCACCGATCAGGCCCCGTGTCCGTTGTGCACTCACGACTCGGTCCTTCCGGGTTGGCAAGGTCCACCATGATGGTGGAACGGGGTCACACCGCGCGTGCCGGAACATCACGGGGCTGCGTCTATCCGGTCATGCCGCCGGATCGAACCCCAACCGTCGCACAGCTGTAACGCGCACGCGCTGGTCGCCCCCGCTCCTCCGTGCGGCGGCCGATCTACTGGTACAGACCCTGGGAGAACCCCGCCGAGTCGGTAGTCTGGAGGTATGACGAGCCCGTACGAAGACGACGAGCCGCTGTTGCCGGAGCAGACCCGCGACGACGACCCGCGGACCTGGGGTGACAACGACCTCGGCAGCGACGACGACGATCGCATCCTGAACGAGGTCCCCCCGCACCACGGATGACCGCATCGGTCTTCCTCGTCCACGGCGGCCTGTGGGATGCAATGGACGCGGACGCGTTCTGGGGTACGACGGGTGTCACCGACGGCCTGTCCGCGGCGCTCGCGCCCGAAGGCATCGAGTTGCTGGCGCCTGACCGGCCGCGGCGAGCCAGTGCGTGGGACGTCGAGGTCGCGGTGCTCGGTGAACAGCTGGCGAAACGTTCCGGACCGGTAAGAATCGTTGGGGCCTCCAATGGATGTACGGTCGCGGTCCTGCTGGCGTTGAGGTTTCCGGAGCTGGTCGACCGCCTCCTTCTGGCGTGGCCCGCGACCGGCGACGACGCCGCCGCGAACGGGCGCGCTCACGCCGCGATGGTGAGTCGCGGGTGCCCGCCGGCGGCCGCGGACGAACTGCTCGCGGGCGGCATCCTGCGGGGCGTATCGGATGCAGACGTGGTGTCGCTGACACGAATTCGGGTGGCGGTCCTGCCTTCGGTACCGGAGAATCCGTCGCATCAGCGGAAGACGGTCGACGCCTTGCTGCGATCGATCCGGGGGAGTTGTGAGCTGGCCGGGTGTCCCGAACCGCCGACGCCCGCCTTCAGTACGAACAACGGCCCGCCGTACCTGGATCAGCTGGTGCGAACGATGGTGGAGTTCGTCAACTAGGGGGATGAGCGTGGAGCTTCGGGGCTTCGACGACGGGTACGGCGTGCAGGTCGCGGACTGGGCCGCGAACGCGAAGGAAGTGGCATTGCTGTCCGGGCGGGTGGTCTACCCGTTCCCGGAGGAACTGCGGACGAGTTGGCGGACGGTCGACTCGGACATCCACTCCTATCTGCTGTTCGACGGCGATCGGCCGGTCGGCTACGGCGAGGTCTGGCTCGACGACGAGGAGGACGAGGTCGAACTCGCCCGGATCATCGTGGACCCGAAGGTCCGTGGTCGTGGGGTCGGTGGTGAACTCGTGCGGGCACTGCTCGGGCCGGCGCTGGATGCCGGGTACTCGGAGGTGTTCGTGCGGGTCCGTCCGGAGAACGCTCCGGCCATCCGGGCCTACCACCGCAGTGGCTTCGTCGACGTCCCCGCCGCCTTGATGGAGGAGTGGAACGACGGCCAGCCGGTCCCGTACCGCTGGATGCGTTATGCCGGTGAGCAGGCGGGCGCCGGCGAGCTCAGAGGCTGAGGTTTACGCCCACCTGCCGGCAGTTATGACTGGCGGGTGCGCAGCAGGTCCCGGATCTCGGTCAGCAGTTCCTGGTCGGCGGTCAGCGGGTCCGGCTCGGGCTCCTGGCCCCGCTTGCGGCGCTCGGCCAGTTTGTTCAGCGGCATCACGATGAAGAAGTACACGGCCGCGGCGACGAACAGGAAGCCCAGTGCGGAGTCGAGGACCAGGCCGATCGAGAACTTCGCGTCGTTGATCGTGAAGTTCCCGACACCGGTGAGGTCTGTCTTGCCGAAGATCGCCGCGATCAGCGGGTTGATCAGCCCTTTGACGATCCCGTCGACGATCCTTCCGAACGCTCCGCCGATGACGACGGCGACCGCGAGGTCGACGACGTTGCCGCGCATGATGAATTCCTTGAAGCCCTTGAGCATGTGGTGCCTCCACGAAGCGGGTGGTTGTACCCGGACAACGTAGGGCCGCACTTCCGTCAGGGCGAGCGACCGCGCCGGTCCACGACGCATCGTGCCGACACAATCCCGAGGAGTGATCAGCTCGTGTCCGGCGTCAGGGCCACGGTGATCCGAGAGTTCGAACTGGCCTGGGCCAGTCGGGTCGCGACTTCCGGTGTGGTCGCGACCACGATCAGCGCGCCGGACGTGGCCGATCGAGGCGCCGGCAGGGCGACTACGGGCACGGCGCGGGCGAGCTGACTCGCGGTGCCGCCGGTCGTGCTGTCGGCGGCGTACAGGTTGATGCGGTCGCCGACCCGGAGGAGCGCGGTGATGTCGGCGTCGTCGACGCGGAACGGGTAGGCGAGCGAGCCGGAAGGCACGGCGGGTGGTGCCAGGAACCTGGCGTCGGTGAGTGGTTCGCCGGCTCTGACCGGTCCGCTGAGCACGCGGGTCGTCAGTTCACTGCCAGGTCTGAGCGCACCGGCGGGCACGGACCCGGGCGGCAGGTTGACGGTCCGTAGATCGTCGCGCGTCGGCGCGACGCCGCCCGCGAGATCGCGTGCGGCGGCGAGGACCGCGACCGTCGGGGGCGGCGCGGGGGAGAGGGCGAGTAGTCCGAAGTACACGGCGGCCGCGGCGGCGACGCCGGCCAGGAGCCGACGGTGCCACCGGGCGGCGCGAATCAGGTCACGAAGCAGGGAAGGGATTTTCATGCCGGAGAAGATACGAGTTTCGCCGGCAGCCGCCCTTCAGTTATCCACAGGGTGCGCGGTCAGGCCGCGCTGGTGCCCTTGGACGAGCTGCTCGAGGACGAACCCGAGGACGACGAATCCGAGGACGACGACGACCCGGAGGAGCCGTTGGAGGACGAGCCGGAGGACGCGGAGCCCGACGAGGACGAGCCAGAAGACGACTCGGACTTGGCCGGCACCGAGCTCTTGCCGGACGACCGGCTGTCGTTCCGGTAGAAACCGGAACCCTTGAACACGACGCCCACGGCGTTGAAGACCTTGCGCAGGTTCCCCTGGCAGTTCGGGCACACGGTCAGAGCGTCGTCCGTAAAGCTCTGGCGCACCTCTAGCGCTTCGCCACAGTCGGTGCACTGGTACTGGTACGTCGGCACGGTCGGTTCCCTTCAAGCCGCTGGCACTCCTACTACCCGACTGCTAATAATGCGCCAGCGGGCCGAAGTATTCCAAACCCGCCCCTGCCTACCTCAACTCTGCGTCCCTGTCCAGCTGACGCAGAGCAACGCAAAGTTGTGAGGGACCCCATTTGGGGTGGACGGGGGGATTCTCTACGGTTGGTCCGTGCCACGCCTGCTTCGAGTCGTCGTCATCAGCGGAATCGCCCTCGCCACGGTCCTCCTGGTGATCGCCGGTACCGTCGTCTTCGTCGTCCGCCACTCGTTCCCGACGTACGACGGAACAATCGACCTGAACGGCCTGGACGCCGAGGTCAGCGTGGTCCGGGACGCCAACGGCATCCCGCAGATCTACGCCGACACCCCGGCCGACCTGTTCGCGGCGCAGGGCTACGTGCACGCGCAGGACCGGTTCTTCGAGATGGACTTCCGCCGGCACGTCACGTCCGGCCGGTTGACCGAGCTGTTCGGCAAGACCGCGCTCGAGACCGACAAGTTCGTCCGGACGCTCGGCTGGCGGCGGGTGGCGGAGAAGGAGCTGCCGCTGCTCAGCCCGACCACCCGGCAGTACCTCGACGACTACGCCCGCGGCGTCAACGCGTACCTCTCCACGCACAGCGGCTCCGGCCTCAGCCTGGAGTACGGCGTCCTGTCCCTCCAGCCCGGCGGGCCGAAGAACTACACGCCGGAGCCGTGGACCGCGGCCGACTCGTTGTCCTGGCTGAAGGCGATGGCGTGGGACCTGGGCGGCAACCTGGACGAGGAGGTCGACCGGACGAAGCTGCTGGCCGCGATGCCGGCGCGCAACGTCGAGAGCCTCTACCCGCAGTACCCGTACGACCGGAACCAGCCGATCCTGTCCGCCGGCTCGATCGGCAAGGACGGCAAGTTCACCACCACGCCGGTCAGCGCGGAGCTCCGGCGGAGCATGCTCACCCAGGACCTGCTCAAGTCCCTGGACTCGGTGCAGAAGGTCGCCAAGGGCCTGCCGGAGCTGCTCGGTCAGGGCGATGGTGTCGGGTCGAACTCCTGGGTGGTCTCCGGTGACCACACCACGACCGGCAAGCCGCTGCTGGCCAACGACCCGCATCTCGGCGCGAGCATGCCGGGTATCTGGTCGCAGGTCGGCCTGCACTGCAACAACGTCGGCAAGGCGTGCCCGTTCGACGTCTCCGGCTTCAGCTTCTCCGGCCTGCCCGGTGTGGTGATCGGCCACAACAACGCGATCTCCTGGGGCTTCACCAACCTCGACCCGGACGTCCAGGACCTGTACCTGGAGCGGATCGAGGGCAACAACGTCCTCTACAACAACAAGTGGCGCGCGATGGCCACCCGCGAGGAGACGTTCAAGGTGGCCGGCCAGGACGAGCCGGTGAAGATCACCGTCCGCGAGACCCGGCACGGTCCGCTCATCTCGGACGTCGACGAGGACCAGCGCAAGGTGGGTGAGTCCGCTGCGGCGCAGGCGAAGTACCCGACGGCGTACGGCGTTGCGCTGCAGTGGACCGCGCTGACCCCGGGCCGGACCGCGGACGCGCTGTTCGCGATCAACACCGCACAGAACTGGACCCAGTTCCGTGCCGCCGCGCAGCAGTTCCAGGTGCCCTCGCAGAACCTGGTGTACGCCGACACCGACGGCCACATCGGCTACCAGGCGCCCGGACTGATCCCGATCCGTGCCACCGGCCGCGGCGACTGGCCGGTCCCCGGCTGGGATCCGAAGTACTACTGGAAGGGGTACGTCCCCTTCGACGCGTTGCCGACCGAGTTCGACCCACCGGACGGCATCATCGTCACGGCCAACCAGGCGGTCGTGCCGAACATGTACACGTACTACCTGACGAACTCCTGGGACTACGGCTACCGCTCGCAGCAGATCCTCGACCGGATCAAGGCGGCCGGGAAGCTGGACGCGAACGCGATGGCTTCGATCCAACTGGACACCAAGAGCAAGGCCGCCGAGATGCTGGTGCCGTACCTGCTGCGGATCAGCATCAACGACGCGTTCGACAAGCAGGGTCAGGACGTCCTGCGGAACTGGGACTTCACCCAGCCACCGGACTCGGCAGCTGCGGCGTACTTCAACGTGGTCTGGCGCAACCTGCTCGCGCTGACCTTCCACGACCAGCTCCCGGAAGGCACCTGGCCGGATGGCGGCTCACGCTGGTTCGAGGTGATCCACACGCTGATCGGCCAGCAGAACAGCGGCTGGTGGGACGACATCGGTACGCCGCAACGGGAGAGCCGGGACGACATCCTCCGCGAGGCCCTGGTCAACGCGCGGACCGAGATCACCCAGAAGATGGCGCGGGAGCCGGCCAACTGGCAGTGGGGCCGGCTGCACAAGCTGACGTTGACCAACCAGACACTGGGTAAGTCCGGGATCGGACCGGTCGAGAAGATCTTCAACCGCGGTCCCTACGAGCTGGGCGGCGGTACGTCGATCGTCGACGCCACCGCCTGGGATGCCGCGGAGGGGTACGACGTGACGGCGACCCCGTCGATGCGGATGGTGGTCGACCTGTCGGACTTCGACAAGTCCCGCTGGGTCAACCTGACCGGTGTGTCCGGACACGCGTTCTCGTCGAACTACACCGATCAGACCGAGCTGTGGGTCAAGGGCGAAACCCTCCAGTGGGCCTACACCAAGGGTGCTGTGGAGGCGACCCGCAAACACTCCCTGACGTTCACCAAGCCGGACCGGTAGAAGTCACCAGGCGGGCGCCACGGACTCGGCGAACAGTTCGTCCGGCCAGGTCCAGAGCGCCCGCTGGGTCATCAGGATCGAGATGGTCCCGTCGGCCGGCGTGGTCGACCACAGCGTGCCCAGGCCACCCGCCCAGCCGTACCGGCCACCGCCGACGGACACCCCGTAGCCCCATCCGGTGTCCGGTCCGAGGAACCCGACGGCGGCGGCCCGCTGCTCCGGCGTGAGCTGATCGGTCGTCATCTCGGCGACCGCAGCCGGCGACAGCAGACCGTCGCCGCCGGCGAGCAGCATGCGCGTGAACGCGTGGAAGTCGTCGACGGTCGAGATGAGTCCACCGCTCGCGTCCGGGAACGACGGTGGCGTCAGCCATTGGCTCTCCGCCGCAGCATCCAGCAGATCGTCGCCGACGTACGCCGTGGTCAGCCGAGCCGGATCCACCGCGGTGAACCCGGTGTCGCGCATCCCCAGCGGCTCGAAGATCCGCTCGCGCAGGAACTCCTCCAACGGCTGGCCGGAGACGCGTGCGATGAGTACGCCGAGCACATGCGAGCCCGTCGAGTACAGCCAGCGCTCACCCGGCTGGTACTGCAGCGGCAGCGTCCCGAGCCGTCTGATCCACTCATCCGGTTCGAGCGGGGTCCGCGGAACAGGTGGTCCGAACGTTCGTACCTGCAGCTCTTCCTCACGCTGCCGCAGCGCTGGGTTGTCCGACTCACCCAGCCCGAGCCGAAACGTGAGGAGGTCGCGTGTCGTGATCGCCCGGTCCGCAGGGACTGTGTCGTCGATGGGCCCGTCGGGCTCCCGCAGTACGACGGGGTGCGCCAGCTCCGGCAGTACATCCGCGACTGGAGTGTCAAGGGACAGCCGCAGCTCGTCGACCAGGATCATGGTCGCGGCCGCGACGATCGGCTTCGTGAACGACGCGATCCGGAACAGGCTGTCCCGCTGCAGCTCCGGCCCGTCGTACGCCGTTCTGCCGAGCACCTCGACCCGTGTCTCGTCACCACGGCTCAGCAGGCTGATCAGGCCGGCGACAACGCCGGTGTCGACATACGTCTGCAGCATCAGCCCACTCCACCAGCGGTCTCAGTCATCCCCCGATCCTCGCAGCGGGATCAAGCGACTTGGCGTCAGCGCGGCGTCCACCAGCTTGTCGTGGGCGTCGCAAGGCAGTGCGTCGACGATCTCCGTGTCGTACACGGCGGCCCAGACCGGCGTACCGGGGCGGACGCGGGCGAGCGCACGGTCATACGAGCCGCCGCCGCGGCCGAGGCGTACGCCGTCGTGCGTGACCGCCAGGGCCGGGCAGATGACCAGATCGGCGGTAGCGATCGCGTCGGAGCCCAGGTCGGTCGGCGGCTCGGACAGGCCGAGCCGGCCAGGCACCAGGTCGGCTGCGCCGGGTGCGACACCCCAGCCCAGGTCGTTGTCGGCGTACAGGATCGGTAACAGCACCTCTCGGTGTGTCGCGAGCAGCCAGTCGATCAGTGCACCGGTCTGCGGCTCAAGGCCCATCGACACGTAGAGAGCGACGCGGTACACCTCGGGCAGCACCTGTTGGGCGCTCGCCAGCAGTCCGTCCGCGTGCGGCCGCAGCCCGCGCGCCTCCAGGAAGTGCTGCCGCGCCACGGCCTTCGTCTGGAACACGCATCGATCGTAAGAGCGTGACGCGCGCAACACTGGGATTACCTGCCGTCCCCTAGGGTTGGTGCATGGGTGAGGTGGGTCTCAGACAAGCGCAAGAGAAGATGCGCGCGGCAGGTGCTGCCGACGTTGCAATACGCGTCTTCACGCACTACTACCGGCTGCTCGAGTCAGGGCAGCAAGGGAAGATCCGCGAGGACGACATCGAGCCGGTGGGCGACCTGCCACACCTGGACCACCTCGACACCGACCCCGAGGCGATGCGGGCCGCGCTGGCCGAGACGGTGGTGATCAAACTCAACGGCGGCCTCGGTACGTCGATGGGCGTCACCGGCCCGAAGTCCGCGCTGCCGGTCAAGGACGGGCTGAGCTTCCTGGACATCATCGCCCGCCAGATCCTGAGCACCCGGCGCGCGTACGACGTACCGCTGCCGCTGGTGCTGATGAACTCGTTCCGCACCAAGACCGAGTCGCTGCAGATCCTCAGCGAGTACGACGGGCTCGCGGTGGACGGCCTGCCGCTCGACTTCCTGCAGAACATGGAGCCGAAGCTGCTCGCCGACGACCTGACGCCGGCCGAGTGGGAGCCGGACCCGGAGCTCGCCTGGTGCCCGCCCGGGCACGGCGACCTGTTCACCGCGTTGGTTGCCTCGGGCACCCTCGACGCGCTGCGCGAGCACGGTTTCCGGCACGCGTTCATCTCGAACGCGGACAACCTCGGCGCCACCCCGGACCCGCGGATCGCTGCCTGGATGGCCGAGCACGACGTACCGTTCGGGATGGAGGTCTGCCGGCGGACGCGGTCCGACCGCAAGGGCGGGCACGTCGCGGTGCGGAAGTCCGACGGGCGGCTGATCCTGCGGGACAGCGCCCAGGTGGCCGACGAGGACACGCAGTACTTCCAGGACGTCACGCGGCACCGGATGTTCAACACCAACAACCTGTGGATCGACCTGGACCGGCTCGCCGAGCTGATGGACGGGCACGACGGGATCCTCGGGCTGCCGATCCTGGTGAACCGCAAGACCGTCGACCCGGCCGACCCGTCGTCGCCGAAGGTGATCCAGCTGGAGACCGGGATGGGGACCGCGATCGAGACCTTCGACGGGTCGCAGGCGGTGATCGTGGACCGCAGCCGGTTCAAGCCGGTGAAGACGACGAACGACCTGCTGGTGCTGCGCTCGGACGTGTACGAGCTCGACGAGAGCGGCGACCTGACCACGACGCACGAGGGCGACGAGCCGTACGTCGACCTGGACCCGGAGTACTTCAAGATCCTCGCCGACTTCGACGCCCGGTTCCCGGCCGGGTCGCCGTCCCTGGTCCGGGCCGACCGGCTGGCGGTTCGCGGCGATGTTGCCTTCGGCAAGGACGTGGTCGTCGTCGGGGACGTCGAGGTGACGGCGCCGGACGGTGAGCGCCGGGTGATACCGGACGGGACCGAGCTGCGTTGAGCGTGGGCGATCTGCTCGTCCGGCCGCTGGAGCCGTTCGACACGGACGAGGCCGCTGCGGTCTGGTGGCGCTCACGGCACACCGAGGACTCCCAGCTGCCGCCCGCGATCCACACGGCGGAGCAGGTTGCCAAGTGGTTCGCCGACGTACTGCTGCCGGACGCGCAGACCTGGGTCGCCCTCGACGACGGCCGGATCGTCGCGGTCCTCACCCTCGACGGCGACGACCTCGACCAGCTGTACGTCGCTCCGGACGCGGCCGGTCAGGGCATCGGCTCCTCCCTCGTCGACCTCGCCAAGGACCTCCGCCCCGGCGGTCTGGCGTTGTGGACCTTCCAGACCAACACCCGCGCGCAGGCCTTCTACCGGCGGCACGACTTCCGCGAGGTACGCCGTACCGACGGCTCGGCCAACGAGGAACACGCCCCGGACGTCCGGATGGTCTGGGGCAACCACCCCGAATCGGACCCCACCTAGAACTCAACCGGACTTCTTCACGCACCCTCCCGGAACTTGGCGCTGAAACCACGGATGGGTGGATTAGGGTCGAGCTCGTGAGACGGAGTGTGGATGAGCATCTAGAGGTCGTACTCGGACGGGTGGCGGCCCTACCGGCGTTCGACCAGCCGTTGATGGACGCGGTCGGGCTGGTGCTCTGCGAGGACATCGTCTCGGGGGTGAGCCTGCCGGGGTTCGACAACTCCGCCATGGACGGGTACGCCGTCCAGGCGGGCGACCTGGCCGGGGCCTCGGACGAGAACCCGATCAGCCTGCCGGTGGTCGGGGAGTTCCGGGCCGGGCGCAGCGAGCCGATCGTGGTGACCCCCGGGACCTGCGTGCGGATCATGACCGGTGCACCGATGCCGCGTGGGGCGGACAGTGTGGTGCCGGTCGAGTGGACCGACGGCGGGACGGTCACCGTGCGGATCACGCAGCAGCCGCCCCTCGGTGGATCGGTGCGGCTCGCGGGGGAGGACGTGACGGCCGGGGCGCAGGTCCTCGACAGCGAAACGGTCCTCGGTCCGCGGCAGATCGCCGTACTCGCCGCGGTCGGGCGGGCCAGGGTGAAGGCGCGGCCGCGACCACGGGTCGTGGTGATCTCGACCGGGGCCGAGCTGCGGGAGCCGGGGAGCCGGCTGGGAGACGGGCAGATCTACGACTCGAACAGCTACACGCTGGCGGCGTGCGCGCGGGACGCCGGGGCGGTGGTGTACCGCGTCGGCATCGTCGACGACGACCCCAAGCGGATCATGGACACGCTGTCCGACCAGTTGGTGCGGGCCGACCTGGTCATCACCACCGGCGGCGTCAGCATGGGCGCGTACGACATCGTGAAGGAGGAGCTCTCCAAACTCGGCACAGTGGACTTCCCGCAGGTCGCGATGCAGCCGGGCAAGCCGCAGGGGTTCGGCGTCATCGGTGAGGACGAGGTGCCGATCTTCACGCTGCCCGGCAACCCGGTCTCGGCGTACATCTCGTTCGAGGTCTTCGTCCGGCCCGCGCTGCGCAAGATGATGGGGCAGATGCCGTACCGGCGCGCCCTGGTGCCGGGCGTCACGCTGGACGGGTTCAGCTCGCCCGCGGGACGGCGGCAGTTCGTCCGCGCTGCGGCCACGTCCGGCGACGAGGGCTGGATGGCCAGTACAGTCGGCGGGCACGGCTCGCACCTGCTCGGCGGGTTGAGCCGGGCGAACGCACTGATCGTGGTGCCAGAGGACGTCACCTCGGTCCGGGCCGGCGATCAGGTAGAGCTGATGCTTCTGGATGAGGAGACTGGATGACGCAGGACCCGGGCGCGACGACCACCGGCGCCGGTACGCCGGGACCCGGTGGGCTGACGCACGTCGACGAGACCGGGGCTGCGCGGATGGTGGACGTATCCGCGAAGGACACCACGGTCCGGCGGGCCGTTGCCAGCGGCAAGGTTCTGGTCTCGGCCGAGGTGGTGACGGCGTTGCGCGGTGACGGCGTACCGAAGGGGGATGCGCTCGGCGTCGCCCGGATCGCGGGGATCATGGGCGCGAAGCGGACGCCGGATCTGGTTCCGTTGTGCCATCCGATCGCGATCACCGGGGCCAAGGTCGATCTGGAGGTTGCCGACGACGCCGTACTGATCCAGGCCCAGGTGAAGACCACCGACCGGACCGGTGTCGAGATGGAGGCGTTGACCGCGGTAGCCGTCGCCGGGCTGGCAGTCATCGACATGGTGAAGGCGCTGGATCCGGCCGCAGTGCTGACCGATGTACGGGTGGAGCTGAAAGAGGGCGGCAAGACCGGGCACTGGGAGCGGACGTGAGGGCTCTCGTCGTCAGCGTCTCCAACCGGGCGGCCGCCGGGGTGTACACCGACACCACAGGTCCGCTGATCGCGTCGCGGCTGACTGAATGGGGCTTTGACGTCTCAGGACCTCAGGTGGTCCCGGACGGTGCGCCTGTAGGGGAGGCGCTACGTGCAGCGGTCGAGGCGTCGTACGACGTCGTGCTGACGACAGGTGGTACGGGGATCTCGCCGACTGACGAGACACCTGAGCAGACGGCGGCCGTGCTGTCGAAGGTCGTGCCGGGGATCGCTGAAGCCATCCGGGCGTACGGCGTTGCGAACGGCGTACCGACGGCTGCGCTGTCACGCGGCCTGGCCGGCGTCGCGGGTACGACGGTCATCGTCAACCTGCCTGGTTCGCGAGGCGGTGTGAAGGACGGTCTCGCCGTACTGGAGCCGCTCTTGCGACATGCGGTCGAGCAAGTGCACGGTGGGGACCACGTGCGAACGGACGTCGACTGATGGCGGTCGTGCAATGGCCTGTGGAGCTGAAGCACGGGCAGGTCGGGTTGCGGCCGCTGCGGGCCGGCGACGGCAGCGAGTGGGCCGCCGCGCGCCAGCGGAACGTCAGCTGGCTACGACCTTGGGACGCGACCCAGCCGCCTGGTGCGGAGGACGGAGCGCGGACGTTCCGCGCGATGGCCCGCGACTGGAACCGGCAGGCGCGGTTCGGACGGATGCTGCCGTTCGTCATCACGTACGGCGGCGCGGCGGGCGCCGGCGCGCGATCGAAATGGCCCCTGGTCGGACAGCTCACCGTGTCCGGGATCACCTACGGATCGGCGCGCTGGGCGAACCTCGGCTACTGGGTCGACGAGCAGTACGCCGGTCGCGGCATCGTGCCGACCGCAGTCGCGATGGCCGCCGACCACTGCTGGTTCACCCTTGGCCTGCACAGGATCGAAGTCGCGATCCGCCCGGAGAACAAGGCAAGTCTGCGAGTCGTCGAGAAGCTCGGCTTCCGGTTCGAAGGCGAGCGCCCACGGTTCCTGCACATCGACGGCGACTGGCGCGATCACCGCATCTTCGCCCTCAATGTCGAAGAGGTCGGGCCCGGTCTCGTAGCGCGATTGAAATGACTACCCTGCGTGCTATTCACATCAGTCACACGAGTCTTCTTGCGACACACCGTCCCACGTACCTCATCTGGCCCTATCCGCACCTTAGCGTCGTCGCATGGGGACGACAGGGCTGATCTATGTGGCGATCGTCGCCGCGTGGGCCGCCTACCTCGTCCCGATGTGGCTGAAGCGAGGCGACGAAGCGCGGCGCCGCCCGATGGTGCCGTCGTCCGCCGAAGCGCGCGTTCTGTCCCGTGACTCGTCGCGAGCCAAATACGTCGTACGCCCGGCCGCATCCACCGCCGCCGACGCCTCGTCCGCCGATTCGTCCGCCGATTCGTCGCCACCCAAGCGGTACGTCCCCAACCGAGCCCGCCGGGTGGCCGCCATGCGCCGTCGGCGGGTGCTGTCGATCCTGACCCTTTCATTGCTGTCCGTCGTAGCGCTCGCCGGTCTGGCGATGCTGCCGTGGTGGACAGTCGCGATCCCGGGCACGCTGATCGCCGGCTTCGTCGTCCTCACCCGAGTACAGCTGCGTCGGCAAGCCCGCACGCGGACGCAGACCGCGGCCGAACGTCGAGCCCGCGCCCAAGCCCGCCACGACCGGGGCCCGGCCGGCAAGCCGGCGCCGTCACCCGACGAGGAGATGACCATCGAGGTCAAGCTCCCCGCCGCACCTGCTCCGACGCCTGCCGCAGCGAAGAAGGAAACCCCCGCCACCGAAGGCCTGTGGGACCCGGTGCCGGTCACGCTTCCGACGTACGTCATGAAGGAAAAGGCGCCCGACCGCACGGTCCGGACCATCTCCCTCACCGACGACGCAGTCTTCTCCAGCGCCCGTACGACGGACCCGTCCGAGAAGCCCGCAGCCGCCGAAACTCCGGCCCCCCAGCCGGTCGAAGAAGTCGAGGTGAAGCGGGCCGTCGGCGACTGATAACCGGTTTTAGTCTGCGGGCCTGTCCGTGTTAGAGTTTCGCGGTCGCCAGGGAAACCAGACGACCAGCTTTGGGGCTGTGGCGCAGTTGGTAGCGCGCTTCGTTCGCAACGAAGAGGCCAGGGGTTCGAATCCCCTCAGCTCCACGAAGCCGATGGGCGAGGTGTGTCGCGCAGTTCCTGCGCTGACCGCCTCGCCTTCGTCATTTGTGCGACTTCGCTTCGCTCGCCGCGTTGCGGGGGCTCCGCCACCCGCACCCCCCTGCGCCTTCGCTTCGCTCGGCTCCGTGGGTCGGGTTGGGCAGTCGGCTCGCCTGCGGGGTTGGGTTGGGCAGTCAGGTAGTTGTTGTGTTCTATTTCTTCACCGTCAAGCTCAACAACTTCCTGTAGGCTCGACGAAGTTGTTGTGTTTGACTTATCTGCGGGCAGGTACGACAACTTCCACTGCAGCTCGACCGGAAGGCAGCGTTACTCGTGGCACGCGGACGGCCGTCACGGCAGACGATCTACGACCGGCTCGAGGAAGCGATCGACGACCTCCGTACCCGGCTGGGAGGCCTCCCAAGCCCTGCGGAGGCGGAGGAAATCTGGGACGAGCTGTGGCATCAGGAGGCACATCACTCCACGGCTCTTGAGGGCAACACACTCGTCCTCAACGAGGTGCGCAAACTGCTTGACGAGGGCCGTGCGGTCGGGTCTAAGGAACTCAAGGAGTACATGGAGGTCGTGGGCTACGGCGCCGCGGCCAAGTGGGTATACGGCCAGGCACTGGAACCCGGCGACTGGACTACCGGTGATCTGCTCAGCACACAGGAAGTCCGCACGATTCACTACGAGGCGATGACCCCGGTCTGGAACGTGGCGCCCCACCAGCATGCGACCCCTGCCGAGGCGCCCGGCAACTGGCGGCAGCACAACATCCAACCGTTCCCCGACGGGATGACGCCACCTTCGTTCCCGGAGGTCGACCACCTGATGACCTACTGGGTCAAGGACGTGAACATGCTCCGGGAGTCCAGCGACATTGCGTTCCCCGAACGCCTCGCGAAGGTGCATAACGACTTCGAGAAGATCCATCCCTTCCTCGACGGGAACGGCCGCACTGGCCGACTGCTTCTCAACCTGCTCCTGGTACGACTCGGCTACCCGCCGGCGATTGTGTTCAAGAACGAACGCACGAAGTACCTCGACGCGATGCGTAAAGCTGACAAGGGCGACTGCGGCCCGATGGGCGAGCTCATAGCCCGCGCAGTCACCAACAACCTCTACAAGTTCGTCGTTCCGGCGGTCGCAGGCCCAGCCCGTCTCGTGCCGTTGGCGAGCCTGGTTGACGAAAAGGCTGGTGTTACTGTCACCGCACTCCGCGCAGCGGCAGAGCGCGGTCGGCTACGGGCTCAGAAGTCGGATAACGGGACTTGGCTGAGCTCGAAGAAGTGGGTCGCCGACTACCAGAAAAACAAGCACGTGCGGACGTCCAGTCGGCGAAGCTGAGTTCCTAGCCTCCGCTGGACAGGCGCGCCGATGTCCCATCCCGGACGATATCCGCGAAGCATTCGAAGTTGCCAACTGAGAGGGCCAGTAGATGCCGGACCATGAGGTCCCTTTTCTGGCGAAGGAAGACGTGACAGTCGTTTCGGTCGGCGACGTGCTCGAGGCAATGGCGATCCGAACACTCCTGGAGGGCTTCAACTACCGAGTGACGGTGCATTGGGTCGGGTCGCGCAAGGAGTTGTTGATGCTGCTTGCCGGCAGCATCCGCACCGATGACACGATCGTCTTGTCCTGTCATGGAGGAGACGCTGGGATCCATGTGGCCGACGAGGCTCCTCTCAGCGCAGTGGAGCTACAAGAGGTAGCGCGGCTGGAGGGCAAGACGGTGATCAGCCTTGGTTGCCTGACTGGCTCGCCAGCGTTTGCGGCAGCTTTCGAGGCTGCCGGAGTGGGGCACTACGTCGCGCCAACCGACTACCCAGAAGGGCGAGCCGCGCTCAACTTCGTGTCGAACATGTTCTTCCTTCTGGCCGCTCGGCGGAGCGTCCAAGATGCGGCCAATCGGGCTGCAATGTTTGATCCTGAGACGAGGCAGTTCGAGCTGCCCGTCTGAGCGGTCCGCTGCCGCGGCTCGATCCAGGCGGCGAAGGAGTCAGCTCCTCTGAAGAGGCCGGCGGGTAGAAACGGTTGTGAAATCTCCGACCCGCGGTGCGTGCGTCAGTTCGCGCGGGCGCCGGCTAGTGCGAGGTGGAGGATCGTGTCGACCTGGGCGGGCGAGACCGGGCGGGTGTGGAGGAGCAGGCGGTAGTAGAGGGGTGCGTAGAGGAGCTCCACCAGGTCCTCGAGCTCCACGTCCGGGCGGATCTGGCCGGATTGCTGGGCGTGTTTCAGGCGGGTGACGCAGAGGTCGACCCGGGGCCGGATGATCGCGGTGACTACTGCCTCGGCGATGTCGGGGTCGCTTTGGGCGGCGGCAATCAGGCCTTTGCTGTAGGCGGCGAACCGCGGGTTGGAGAAGGCCGCGGCGACCTGGGTCATCTGCGTGCGGAGGTCGGCTTCCAGGTCGCCGGTGTCAGGGAAGACCAGGGTGTGGCGGCCGCTCTCTTCGATGGCTTCCAGCAGGATCGCGGCCTTCGACGGCCACCAGCGGTAGATGGTCTGCTTGCCGACGCCGGCGCGTTTGGCGATGCCTTCCATGGTCAGGCGGGCGTACGTCTGCTCGCTGCACAGCTCCAGGGCCGCGTCCAGGATCGCCCGGCGGGCGCGCTCGCTGCGACGGTCGGGGTCGGGGTTCGCCATGAACCGAGTTTACACGAGACGAGACGTTGTGTCTTGACAGGGTCTTGAGGCGAGACCTACCGTCTCGTCATGAGACGAGACGTCTCGTCAACTCGCCAGAGAAGGGTCACCTCATGTCCGAGACATCGGTTCGTCGGTACGCCGGTCTGTTCGGGATCGTCGCCGGAGCGCTGATCGTGGTGCAGGTACCGCTGTACTTCCTCTACTCCGGCGCCCCGCCGGACTGGAACATCCTGACGCGCAGCCTGATCGGGGTTGTCGGCTGCATCTTCTACATCCTGTTCTTCACCGGTCTGCGCCAACTGATCCACCAGGTCGACGTCGCGTCGGACTGGATCGCCGGCGTGATCCAGGCGGCCGGGCTGCTCTGGGTGGCGATGGTGTTCGTCCCGCAGTCCATGGAGGCGGGCGCCGCGATCGTCGTCGACCATGACATCGACACCACCCGGGAGGGTCCGTTCGCAGGAGCGCAGTACCTGATGCAGGGACTCATCTCCCGGCTGCTGATGGCGCTGCTGCTGATCGCGCTCGGCATTGTCGTCGTCCGGCTCCGGCTGCTGCCCAAGTGGGTCGGCCGGTCCGCGTTCGTGCTGGCCGCGATCAACCTGGCGTTCGTCCCGGCGATCTATTCCAACGACGACCCGTCGAACTTCTATGCAGTCCAGGGCTGGGGTACGACGGCCAGCATGGGCGCACTCTGGAGCCTCTGGACGCTCGCTGTCGGCATCAGCGTCTTCCGCAGTGCGCGCCGCGTCGGCACCAACCCTGCCGCGGCTCGAGCGTCAGCCCCGGCAGCCGCCTGACCCCTCCCCGTCCGGTAGGTGCCTGAGGCAACAAGTAGGCCGTGGGCGCCTGCCGGACGGGGTTGTTTCATATTGAGACTAATCTTGACTCGTTCCAGAAAACAGGACAGACTCTGGGGCGTGCCGACGGTGGAGGAGCTTCAGGGGCTGTTGCGTGGGGCTTCGCTGCGGGTGACTCGGCCGCGGCTGGCGGTGCTCACCGCGGTGTACGGGCATCCGCATGCGGATACCGACTCGATTATCGGTGCCGTGCGCAACGAATTGCCCCAGGCCTCGCACCAGGCTGTCTACGACTCGCTGCACACCCTGACGGCGGCGGGCCTGGTACGGCGGATCCAGCCGTTGGGGTCGGTGGCGCGGTACGAATCGCGCGTCGGTGACAACCATCACCACGCCGTCTGCCGGTCGTGCGGCGACATCGCCGATGTCGACTGTGCGGTCGGGCATGCGCCCTGCCTGACCGCGTCCGAGGACCACGGGTTCGTCATCGACGAGGCCGAGGTCATCTATTGGGGCCTGTGCGCCGACTGCGCACGACGTACCTGACTTCCTTAGAAACCCAGTCTTTGAAAACGTCCAGTCTGGAAGGAATCTGATGTCCGAGAACCATGAGCCCCTGCCCGGCGAGGCCTCCGCGGAGAGCCGCGGCGAGGCCGAGACCGGTGGCTGCCCGGTGAACCACGGTCAGGGCGTGCACCCGACCAGCGGGAACGCCAACCGCGAATGGTGGCCGAACCAGCTGAACCTGAAGATCCTGGCCAAGAACCCGGCCGTCGCGAACCCGCTCGGCGAGGAGTTCGACTACGCCGCGGAGTTCAAGACCCTGGACCTGGCCGCCGTGAAGGCGGACATCGCCGACGTACTGACCACCTCGCAGGACTGGTGGCCGGCCGACTTCGGGAACTACGGCCCGCTGATGATCCGGATGGCCTGGCACAGCGCCGGCACGTACCGGATTCACGACGGCCGCGGCGGCGCGGGAGCCGGGCAGCAGCGGTTCGCGCCGCTGAACAGCTGGCCGGACAACGGCAACCTGGACAAGGCCCGCCGGCTGCTGTGGCCGGTGAAGAAGAAGTACGGCCAGAAGATCTCCTGGGCCGACCTGCTGATCCTCACCGGCAACGTCGCGCTGGAGACGATGGGCTTCAAGACCTTCGGGTACGCCGGCGGTCGCGAGGACGTGTGGGAGCCGGAGACCGATGTGTACTGGGGTCCGGAGACCACCTGGCTCGACGACAAGCGGTACTCCGGTGACCGCGACCTCGAGCGCCCGCTCGGTGCGGTCCAGATGGGCCTCATCTACGTGAACCCGGAAGGCCCGAACGGCAACCCGGACCCGGTCGCCGCGGCGCGCGACATCCGCGAGACGTTCGGCCGGATGGCGATGAACGACGAGGAGACCGTCGCGCTGATCGCCGGTGGTCACACGTTCGGCAAGACCCACGGTGCCGGCCCGGCGGAGAACGTCGGCGCCGAGCCGGAGGCCGCGTCGATCGAGCAGCAGGGCCTGGGCTGGAAGAGCACGTACAACACCGGCAAGGGCAAGGACGCGATCACCAGCGGCCTCGAGGTCACCTGGACCACGAAGCCGACGCAGTGGTCGACCGACTTCTTCGACATCCTGTTCGGCTACGAGTGGGAGCTGTCGCAGAGCCCGGCCGGCGCCAACCAGTGGGTCGCGAAGGACGCCGAGGCGATCATCCCGGACGCGTACGACGGCCCGAAGAAGCTGCCGACGATGCTGACCACCGACCTGTCGCTGCGGTTCGACCCGATCTACGAGCCGATCGCGCGACGGTTCAAGGAGGACCCGGACGCGTTCGCGGACGCGTTCGCGCGCGCCTGGTACAAGCTGACCCACCGCGACATGGGTCCGATCGTCCGGTACCTCGGCTCCGAGGTCCCGAGCGAGGTGCTGATCTGGCAGGACCCGCTGCCCGCCGTCTCGCATGAGCTCGTCACCGAGGACGACGTGACCGCTCTGAAGGCCGCGATCGCTGCATCCGGTCTGTCGGTGTCGCAGCTGGTGTCGACCGCGTGGGCGTCGGCGTCGACGTTCCGTGGCAGTGACAAGCGCGGCGGCGCCAACGGTGCCCGCATCCGCCTGCAGCCGCAGAGCGGCTGGGAGGTCAACAACCCCGACGAGTTGGCGCAGGTACTGCGGACGCTCGAGGGCATCCAGCAGTCGTTCGCGAAGCCGGTCTCGCTGGCCGACGTGATCGTCCTCGCCGGCGGTGTCGGTGTGGAGATCGCGGCGAAGAACGCCGGGTACGACGTCGTCGTACCGTTCACGCCTGGTCGGGTCGACGCTTCCGCGGAGCAGACCGACGCGGACTCGTTCGCCGCGCTCGAGCCGGTCGCGGACGGGTTCCGCAACTACTACGGCAAGGGCAACCGGCTCCCCGCCGAGTACCTGCTGCTCGACCGCGCGAACCTGCTCAAGCTGAGCGCTCCGGAGCTGACAGTCCTGGTCGGTGGTCTCCGCGTCCTCGGTACGAACTACGACGGTTCGAAGTACGGCGTACTCACCGACAACCCTGGCACGCTCACGAACGACTTCTTCGTGAACCTGCTCGACCTCGGCACCGAGTGGCACGCCGCCGACGAGAGCCAGGAAACGTTCGAGGCCACCGTCGACGGTGAGGTCAAGTGGACCGGCACCCGCGCCGACCTCGTCTTCGGCTCGAACTCCGAACTCCGCGCCCTCGCCGAGGTCTACGCGAGCGACGACGCCCAGCAGAAGTTCGTCGACGAGTTCGTCACCGCCTGGCACAAGGTCATGGAACTCGACCGCTTCGATCTCCACCGCTAAACCCAACGAACCGGCTCCCCCTCGCCAGGGGGAGCCGGTTTCGTATGCCCGCGCCGCGAGCCACCTCGCCCCGTTGCTGCTGCCCCGCGCCGGGTTGGGGAGGATATCCCTCCCGATCCGGGAAGAAACCCTCCCCAACTCACCGGACTCAGGTGGTGCAGGTTCGAGGCGCGGTTGACGGAGGTGTTGAGCCGCCGTCCGGGTCGACGAGGACGGGGCGTAGGTCGGCTATCTGGAGGGGGATCGAGCGGCTGAAGTCGAGCGGGATGTCGCCTTGCATGCCGCCGCCGGTCCAGTGGACGGTCCAGTACGCCGTCGCCGTGACGTTGTAGGTGCCGGACTTCTCACAGCGGGAGGACTTGCTGTACTTGAAGCCGCAGGTTGGTGACGAGGGCATGTCCTTGAGGGACTTGCCGGCTGCCATCTCGCGGGTGAACGCAGTGCCGGCGCCTTTACAGGTGACAGCGTCGCCGGCACCCATCGACCACTCGATGCGGTCGACGGTGCCGGTCGCGGTAATGGAGACACCGCCGAGCGCCGCGGTCTTGGTCTGCGGCCCGGTTGTTGTCGGCCCAGGATCGGTGACCCACATCCAGATCGGCACGTTGACGATGCCAACATGATCCGCACTCTGCACGTACGGCGAGACTCGCAACTGCGGCGCAACAAAGGTCATCGTCTTCACGACTTGCCGAGCCGCAACCCGCGGATCGATCGTCCGAGTCTCGCCCGGCGGCCGATTGACCGACTCCATGATGATCTCGCCGAAGGGCTTGCCGTCGACGATGCCGAGAATCTTCCAGCAGCCGTAGAACTTTGTGCCTGGCGGATAGTCGCTGACCCCGGTCGCGATATCCAGCGACCTCGGCGCGACCAATGGGTACAGATAGCACCCTGATGCTGCATCAAAGAACCCATCGGCGGTCCGGCACGGCACGACCTGTCCTTGGAAAACGCAGGCAGACCCACCGGGCTTCTTGACCCCAGGCGTCGTCTTCACGGTCTCTTTAGGCGGATCCCCACCGTCGCCGACGGAGTAGACACACTGTCCGTTGACCCGACTGATGACGCAGCCAGGTCGTTGAGGGGTCGGGTCAGCCACCGCCGCGGACAGACCGACGATGGATAGAGCGGCCGCCAGGGTAGCGAGCTTGACGATCAGCATGTTGCAGCCTTCCGGCTCTGCGCGAAGTCGGCCCTCCAGGCGCCCTGGGTTCGGCGCATGCGCATCTCGTCGATGGTTTGGTTGGGTGTGCCGGGAAGCTTGACGCTCTTACCCTTGGCATCGACAGCGACGGCCGTGGTGGAGTCAACACACGCTGTGAGAATCAGGTTCGTGATCTGACCGTGGGCGTCTGGCTTGCCGATCGTCAGTGGCTTGATCCAAATGACCTGCTGCGTGCCGACAGAGTGCCATTTCTTACCGCGGAAGATCTCCGCCTGGTTGAGTTCGGCCGCCAGCATGACCCCGCTGGCGTACCTCTTCAATGCTGTTACGTTGACGCCGCCGCTCCTGTAGGAGGTGTCCGTAGCCGCGACGAAACCCCGGTACGCCGCCGACGCGGCCGCTACCGCTTGCGTCTCGGGTGAATCGCTGGGAGTGGGAGACGGGGTGGGCGATGAGGCGGGCTGGGTTGTGTTGGGGTGGCCGGCTTCGGGGGAGCCTTGGCAGGCGGTCAAGGCTAGGAGGACGCAGAGGGCTGCGAGGGCGGGTCCGAAGGCCGGGTGGCGCGGCATGGGGGCTCCGTTCTGGATGCTGGTGATGTAAGCGTCGCATACGGAGGGTGTTCGTTGGTCGGGTTATCCACAGAGCCGTGGCTTCCTGCCAGCGTGGCCGGCGGGTGTGGATAAGTGGGTTTGCGTAGGCGGCGGCGTCGTAGGGTCGGGGGTATGGCTACTGAGGGTTCGGGGATTCGGGCGGTGGAGGACGTACGGCGGGATCTTGTGGGGGTGCTGGGGCGGTTCCGGCGGGGGCGGGGGGTGGCGTTCAGCTTCGGGGATGGTGGGGTGCCGGAGGCTGTGCTGCTCACGTATGACCAGTTCGAGGACCTTGGGGGTGAGTCGAAGTTCGAGCGTCGTCCTGGCGTGGTCGCGGCGGAGGTCGTGGGTGCGGAGCTCGTGGGGATGGTGGCTGCGATTCGGTACGGGTCGTTCGCGCCGGTGGTGTGGGGTGACGCCGGTGAGCCGGAGGCCGTGATCATGTCGACCTCGCAGTACCGCCAACTGCGTGGCGACGACGAACCCCCTCCCGGCACGATCGACGATCCGACCCGCCGCGTCTACGCCAGCGAGCCGCTTCCGACTAGCCGCGCCATGACCCTCGACGAAATCGCTGCGATGATGGGGCCGGAGGCCGTGAAAGATCTTGAGGAGTTGCGCCGCGCGGACGACGAGATCCCGTGAGTGGCGCGCCGCAGTACGAGGTCATTGTCTGTGACAAGTTCGCCGAGGACCTGAGACGGCTCGCAGCCGACGCGCGCGCCGATCCACGCAAGGTCTACCTTCGGCAACAGGTGCTTGCCGAGATGAAGCGTCTGGCCGAGGGGGGGACGGACGGGCGGCATGCGTTGGGGTATGAGTCTGGGAAGGGGGATCTGCGGGACTGCGTCACTGCTTATCTGCAGTCTGATCCGCAGGAGAAGGCGGACTATCGGCTGGTGTTTCGCGAGATGCCGCCTGAGGCCGGCGGTCTGCCCCGGCGGGAGCTGCTGGCCGTGAAGCCTCGGCAGGGTTCCGGCAACATCTACGAGCACACGTGCGCTCGGCTCAATCGGAACCTCCACGACCGTCAGCCGGGTCTCAATGCGTTCGGTGATCGTATGCCCAGCCTGAAACAGAACCAGGCCCAGCGCCAGGCCGAACTCGAGGCCAATCGCGCCATCGCGCACGCCTTCGCCGGTCAGGTGCCCTTGGCAACATCTCGTTCGTTGGCGGCAGCCCAGTTCGGTGTTCGCCGTAGAGACTCTCCAGCAGACTCTGGGCGTGTCCTCGACCGCTGACGACTGAGCAGTCGAGAACGTGCTGTTGACGATGGCGTTCGCGGTGCCCTGAGGCTGTACGGCGGCCTGTTGGCGCGGCCTGAGCAGCGGATACGGATTGTCTGACCACGGGCTGTGATGGAGCTTGTTCGGTCTTCGCCTGCGTGACAGGCTGGCTGGGTTTGTACTCGGGCGGAAGGGGTCTGGCATGCGGTTTCATCATGATCGGGAACCGGCGGGGGACCTGACCTTCAGCGACGTGTTTCTGGTGCCCAACCGGTCTCGGGTGGCGTCGCGGCTGGATGTGGACCTGAGGACCGCGGACGGGGCCGGGGCGTCGATTCCGGTGGTGGCGGCGAACATGACCGCGGTGTCGGGGCGGCGGATGGCCGAGACGATCGCGCGGTGTGGCGGCCTCGCGGTGATTCCGCAGGACATCCCGGTCGACGTGGTCGCCGACGTGGTTGGCTGGATCAAGGAACGGGATCCGGTCCACGACACCGCCCTGACGCTGCCGCCGACCGGGACTGTGGGCGAGGCGCTGAACCTGCTGCCGAAGCGCAACCACGGTGCGGTGATCGTCGTCGACCAGGGCCGGCCGGTCGGCGTGGTGACGGAGGCCGACTGCTCCGGTGTCGACCGGTTCGCCCAGCTGGACGCGATCATGTCGCGTGAACTGCTGACGGTTCCGTACGGCATCGACCCCGAGACGGCGTTCGACCAGCTGCACGACGGCCGGCATCGGCTCGCGCCGGTCGTCGACACGGACGGCCGGATCGTCGGCATCCTGACCCGCGAGCGCGCCCTCCGCGCCACGCTGTACGAGCCGGCACTCGACGCCGGCGGCAAGCTCCGCGTTGCCGCCGCGATCGGGATCAACGGCGACGCCGAGCAGAAGGCGAAGGCGTTGCTGGATGTCGGTGTCGACGTTCTCGTCATCGACACCGCGCACGGTCACCAGGAGCGGATGCTAGAGGTGGTCGAACGAGTGCGTGCGCTCGGCCCGAAGGTGCCGATCGTGGCCGGGAACGTCGTCACCGCGGAAGGTGTCACGGACCTGGTGAACGCCGGCGCGGACATCGTGAAGGTCGGTGTCGGCCCGGGCGCGATGTGCACGACCCGGATGCAGACCGCCGTCGGGCGTCCGCAGTTCTCCGCCGTGCTGGAGTGCGCGACGAGGGCGCGCGAGCTCGGCAAGCACGTGTGGGCGGACGGCGGCGTACGGCATCCGCGTGATGTCGCGCTCGCGCTGGCCGCGGGGGCGTCGAGCGTGATGATCGGGTCCTGGTTCGCCGGTACGTACGAGTCGCCCGGCGACCCGCACCGGGACAGCGAGGGCCGGATCTACAAGGAGAGCTTCGGGATGGCGTCGGCCCGCGCCGTCCGGTCCCGGACCGCAGAGGACTCGCCGTTCCAGCGGGCCCGGAAGAGCATCTTCGAGGAGGGCATCTCGACCGCCCGGATGTACCTCGACCCGGAGAACCCCAGCGTCGAGGACTTGCTGGACTCGATCGTCTCGGGCATCCGCAGTTCCTGCACGTACGTCGGCGCGGCCAACCTGACCGAGTACCACGAGCGCGCCGTCGTCGGCCTGCAGACGGCAGCCGGGTACGCCGAGGGCAAGCCGCTCGACACCAGCTGGCTGTAATCGACTTCAGATCCTCACCCCCGGAATGAGACCGGGGGCCCGGCAACATCATGCGCCGGGCGATGGTCACGCTGGGCGATCGGTGGCACGGTATAGGCAACAGGGGGAGGAAGGGCACCGAACCATCCGTCGGGGGGTCGGGGTCACGCCGGGGGCGGCGGGACCGATCGACGCGGGGGCTCAACAGTCACTGGTGTCCTGCTCGTGGTCGTGGGTGGTGCAGGGGTTCGGCCGAGGCTTGGGAGGGCGACTCGGGAACCCGCAGGCACCACCCGCGACTACTGTGCTGTGCTCAACACACTTGATCACCGGCGGCGTCCGGCGCATAGTCGAGTGATCGATTCCGCAAGGTTTGTGGGGAGCCGGCGTCGTGGACGCAGACAAAGGCGCCCCGCTGCGGGTTGACGCGGAGACAGCGATCATCCTGCGCGAGGCGTACCACAAGATCGAAGCGTTGTTCCGGTCCGACCATTACGGTCTGTACGACTACGTCCGGGTGGTGGCCGGGAAGATCGCGCGCGTGGACGCCTTCTTCGTCGGGTTCCTGCAGGGCAGCAGCCGGGTGCGGTACCCCTACGGGTACGACGACGGCGAGTACGTGAACCCGGACACCCACATCTTCGGGCCGAACGGGCAGACGGCCTGGCTGATCAAGCATCGGCACACGTACCGGTTCGCCTACGACAACGGTGCCACCCTGCACGCCGGCGTACCGGTGGGTGACCTGCGGCGGCGGTCCGGCGACGCGGTCACGGTGCCGATCTTCCGGCCCGCGAAGGACGGGCCCGATCAGCTGTTCGGGATGCTCTCGATGCAGAGCTACGAGCCCAGGTCGTACGACGACAACGCGGTACGGGCGTTCGAGTGGTTGTGCGAGGTGGTGGAGCGGGTCCTGACCCGGGAGGGCGAGGACCGGGAGGCGCTGCGCCGGCTGCCTGCGGGTGACGTCGGCCCGAATCTGCTGACGTCCGACCACGTGATGGAGTACCTGACGCACCGGGTCGCGTCGATCCGGGAGATCGCGGCCGAGGCGCTGGACGAGCCGGACGTGAGCACCGCCGTACACACGCATCTGGAGCGGATCGTCGACGCCGCCGAGCACATCCAGTCCGAGCTGATCGAGATGCTGATGGAGACCGATGAGGGCCCTGAGCGCCGGTTCACCAGCCTGACGAAGGCGCAGCAGGGCGTCGCCGTGCTGCTGACCGACGGTCTCGACAACGACCAGCTGGCGGCCGAGCTCGGCGTCAGCCTCAACACCGTCAAGACCCACCTCAGCGCGATCCTCCGCAAATACGGCTTCCGCAACCGCTCCCAGGTCGCCGACGACGTCCGCAGGTACCTGGCCCGCTAGTACGAGCGAGCCACGTAGGCCACCAGATCCGGTTCGTTGTCCTCGACGGGTAGTGAGCCGTCCGGGCGTTGCAGGCAGCGGACCGTGATGCCGGATTCCGCCAGGCGGTCCTCGCCCCCCTCGCCGACCGCGTCGTACGGGATGCGCGCCCAACCGGACGCGGCGGCGTCGATCGCCTCGTCGACGGTGGATACATCGGTGATGCGGGCGGTCTGGCGAGCGGTCGCCTCGGACAGGAGGTGCGCCTGGTCCGCCTCGATCCCGGCTACGACGTGTGCGGTCAGTGCGGTCAGGTTGACGGCGGTCTTGGCCGAGTCGCGCAATCGCCGTACGACGGTTGCGTTGCCGGCGGCGAGGTCGCGGGGGCCGACCTCGACGCGGATCGGGACGCCCTTCAGCTCCCAGTTGACCGCGCGGCGCCCGAACGGCTGGTCGGCGCGGTCGTCGACGGTGACGCGCAGACCGGCCGCCGTCAGCTCGTCGGCGATACCACGAGCCGCTGCGATCGCCTCATCCTTCACCGCAAGTACGACGACCTGCACCGGAGCGACCGCGGGCGGGACCCGGAGGCCCGCGTCGTCGCCGTGCACCATGATCAGTCCGCCGACCATTCGGGTGCTGCTGCCCCAGGACGTCGTCCACGCGAGCTCGCGGCGCCCTTCGCTCGACAGGTACCCGATGTCGAACGCGCGCGCGAAGTTCTGCCCGAGCTCGTGCGACGTACCCATCTGCAGGGCCTTGCCGTCACCCGTCATCGCTTCGAGCGTCATCGTGTTCACCGCGCCCGCGAACCGTTCCCGCCGCGTCTTGCGGCCGACCACGACCGGGATTGCCAGGACGTCGACCATGACCTCGCGATAGACGTCGTACAGGATCTTCGTCGCGAAGGCGCGTGCGTCCTCGGCGGAGACGTGCGCGGTGTGCCCTTCCTGCCAGAGGAATTCGGTGGTGCGCAGGAACAATCGCGGACGGAGCTCCCAGCGGACGACATTCGCCCATTGGTTCAGTAGCAGCGGGAGGTCGCGGTAGCTCTGGACCCACTTCGCCAGATACTCACCGACAACGGTTTCCGACGTCGGCCGGATGACCGCGGGCTCCTCGAGCTGCTTGCCGCCGGCATGCGTCACGACCGCGAGCTCCGGGCTGAAACCCTCGACGTGCTCGGCCTCGCGCTGCAGGTAGCTCTCCGGAATCAGCAGCGGAAAGTACGCGTTCTGCGCCCCGGTCGCCTTGATCCGCCGGTTCATTGCCTCCTGCAACAGTTCCCAGATCCCGTACCCGTACGGTCGTACCACCATGGTCCCCCGCACCGGCCCGTTGTCAGCGAGCTCGGCCTTGGCAATCACATCCTGGAACCATCGCGGAAAATCCGTCGCCTGCGCAGCAAGCACGGAACGGGAAACTGTCATGACGGTCAGTGTAGGAAGCTCCCACGATGCCGTGCCACGCATTTCCGGCCGCCGCTATCAGCGGACTCTCAGTCGGCGAAGTTCATCCGGGAGTGCCCGGGCGTTCACCACCGGGCCGAAAAGTTGGCCCGTATCCCCTCGGATCTGGAGGAAGTTGTGAGAGTACGTCGTGCGCCTGTGATCTCCGCGTGTCTGGCCCTGATCGGGCTCGCGGTCGGGATTCCGACCGCTGCCGCCGACCGGGGACCGGAGCCCTACACCTTCGCGGTGATCGGCGACATCCCCTACGGTGCCGCGCAGATCGCCCGGTTCCCGAAGGTGGTCGACCAGATCAACGCGGACGAACCGGTCCAACTGGTGACCCATCTCGGCGATATCAAGGACGGCTCGTCGGTCTGCAGTGACGAGTACTTCGCGCAGGTGAAGACCCAGTTCGACCGCTTCGCGGACCCGCTCGTCTACACCGTCGGCGACAACGAGTGGACCGACTGCCACCGGGTGAACAACGGCGGGTACAACCCGTTGGAGCGGCTGGCGAAGGTCCGGCAGGTGTTCTTCCCGAAGGCCGGCCGAACGCTGGGACAACACCCGGCGAAGGTCGAGAGCCAGGTCGCACAGGGCATCCCGGAGGACGTCCGCTTCACCCGCGGCGACGTCGCGTTCGCCGCCCTGCACATCGTTGGCAGCAACAACAGTATGGCGCCGTGGACCGGTAAGACCGCGCCGACGCCGGAGCAGACCGCCGAGGTGCTGAACCGGACGGCGGCCGTGATGCAGAGCATCCGCGACACGTTCGCCCAGGCCCGCGACGAGCACAACCGGGCCGTCGTACTGCTGACGCAGGCCGACATGTTCGACCCGACCGTGACGAACCCGTCGTTCGCGGACTACTACGCGTTCCAGCCGATCGTGCAGGAGATCGCCCGCGAGGCGGCGAACTTCCGCGGCCCCGTGTACCTGTTCAACGGCGACAGCCACGTCTACAACAGCGACAAGCCGCTCGGTGCGAACTCGGCGTGGACGAAGTTCTACGGTCTGACCGCGCCGGTGGAGAACCTGTCCCGGATCACCGTCGACGGATCGACCGCCGACAACGACTACCTGCGCGTGACGATCGACTCGCGCAACCCCGCCGTACTGAGCTGGACCCGCGTCCCGTTCACGTCCTGACAACGCCGAAGGGCGCCTGGTGGTCACCGGGCGCCCTTCGGTTTGGTTCAGAGTGCGGCGAGGGTTTCGTTCCAGGTCTTGGAGGGTCGCATAATGGCTGCTGCCATGGCCGGGTCGGGCTGGTAGTAGCCGCCGAGGTCGGCCGGGTTGCCCTGGACCGCGATCAGCTCGTCGACGATGGTCTGCTCGTTCGCGGCGAGGGTCTCGGCGAGCGGGCCGAACGCCTTGGCCAGGTCCGCGTCGTCGGTCTGGGCGGCCAGCTCCTGCGCCCAGTACAGGGACAGGTAGAAGTGGCTGCCGCGGTTGTCGATCCCGCCGACGCGACGGGTCGGGGACTTGTCCTCGTTCAGGAAGGTGGCGGTCGCCCGGTCGAGGGTGTCGGCCAGGATCTGCGCCCGCGCGTTGCCGGTCGCCTGGGCCAGGTGCTCGAAGCTCGCGGCCAGCGCGAAGAACTCGCCCAGGCTGTCCCAGCGCAGGTAGTTCTCCTTGACCAGCTGCTGCACATGCTTCGGCGCCGAGCCGCCCGCGCCGGTCTCGAAGAGGCCGCCACCGGCCATCAACGGCACGACCGACAGCATCTTCGCGCTGGTGCCCAGCTCGAGGATCGGGAACAGGTCGGTCAGGTAGTCGCGCAGCACGTTGCCGGTCACCGAGATCGTGTTCTCGCCGCGGCGGATCCGCTCCAGCGACAGCTTGATCGCGTCCACCGGCGCCAGGATCTTGAGGTCCAGGCCCTCGGTGTCGTGCTCCGGCAGGTACTCGTTGATCTTCGCGATGATCTGCGCGTCGTGCGCGCGGGTCTCGTCCAGCCAGAACACCGCCGGGTCGCCGGTCGCGCGGGCCCGGGTGACGGCCAGCTTGACCCAGTCGCGGACCGGGGCGTCCTTGGTCTGGCAGGCGCGGAAGATGTCACCGGGCTCGACGGCCTGCTCGAGGACGACGTTGCCTCCTGCGTCGACCAGCCGGACGGTGCCGGCGGTGGCGACCTCGAAGGTCTTGTCGTGCGAGCCGTACTCCTCGGCCTTCTGCGCCATCAGGCCGACGTTCGGCACCGAGCCCATGGTGGCCGGGTCGAACGCGCCGTGCGCGCGGCAGTCGTCGAGGACGACCTGGTAGATGCCCGAGTAGCTGCTGTCCGGCAGTACGGCGAGCGTGTCGTGCTCGGCGCCGTCCGGACCCCACATGTGGCCCGACGTACGGATCATGGCCGGCATCGACGCGTCCACGATCACGTCCGACGGGACGTGCAGGTTCGTGATGCCCTTGTCCGAGTCGACCATCGCGAGCGCCGGGCCGTCGGCCAGCTCGGCGTCGAACGAGGCCTTGATCGCGTCGCCGTCCGGCAGCGCGGACAGGCCGTTGAGGATCCCGCCCAGACCGTTGTTCGGGGACAGACCGGCCTTCGCCAGCGTCTCGCCGTACTGCGCGAAGGTCTTCGGGAAGAACGCCCGGACGACGTGGCCGAAGACGATCGGGTCGGAGACCTTCATCATCGTGGCCTTGAGGTGGACCGAGAACAGTACGTCGTCGGCCTTCGCCCGGGCGATCTGCGCGGTCAGGAACTCGCGCAGCGCGGCGACGTGCAGGACCGAGGCGTCGACGATCTCACCGGCGAGCACCGGGACCGACTCGCGCAGCACCGTCGTGGTGCCGTCCGCGGCGGCCAGCTCGATCCGCAGCGAGCCGTCGGCCGCGATCACGGCCGACTTCTCGGTGGAGCGGAAGTCGTTCGCGCCCATGGTGGCGACGTTGGTCTTCGAGTCGGCGGTCCAGGCGCCCATCCGGTGCGGGTGGGTCTTGGCGTAGTTCTTCACCGAGGCCGGCGCGCGGCGGTCCGAGTTGCCCTCGCGCAGCACCGGGTTCACCGCGGAGCCCTTGACCTTGTCGTAGCGAGTCTGGATCTCCTGCTCCTCGTCGGTCGTCGGCTCGTCCGGGTACTCCGGCAGCGCGTAGCCCTGGGACTGCAGCTCGGCGATCGCGGCCTTCAGCTGCGGCACCGAGGCCGAGACGTTCGGCAGCTTGATGATGTTCGCCTCGGCGTGGTGCGTCAGCTCACCGAGCTCCGCGAGCGCGTCCGCGACCCGCTGGTCGTCCTTCAGGTACTCCGGGAAGAGGGCCAGGATCCGGCCGGCCAGTGAGATGTCCCGGGTCTCCACGCCGACACCGGCCTGGCCGGCGTACGCCTGGACGACAGGGAGGAACGAGTACGTGGCGAGCGCCGGAGCCTCGTCGGTGTGGGTGTAGATGATCGTCGAGTCAGTCACGGGCCCACCTTATCCGGCGTACGGCGGACTCCTACGTGGGCCGGATCACGCCTGGAGGTCGTCCGGATGGGCCAGTGTGATGCCCGCCGCGACGGTGACCGCGCTGGTGAACGCCAGCGTGTCGATCGGGGAGGACGCCGCCACGGTCGCGCCGGACAGGGACGCGAGGCCCTTGGCGCCGTCCCACGTGCAGTCGACGAACACCGCTTTGGCCGCCTTGACCTGGGAGAACTCCACGCCGGACAGGTCGCAGCGCCGGAACACCGCGCCGGTCAGGTCGGCGGAGACGAAGTCGGCGCTCTGCAGCCGGCAGTCGGTGAGCTCGACCTTGAAGAACTTCGCGAACCGGAACGACGCGAAGTCGAGCACGGTGTCCTGGACGGTCACGTGCTGGAGGCTCGCGCCCGGTCCGGCGAACCCGATCATCCGGGAGCCCGTGATCGCGACCCGGGTCAGGGCCGCGTCGGACCAGCGGGAGTTCGCAAGGTCGCACTGCGCGAGCTCGGTGTCGACCAGGATCAGCTTCTCCAAGTCGGACCCGGCCAGTTTGCTCCGGGTGAACCGGCAGCCGCTGATCTCGACGTGCTCGGCCTCCAGATCACTCAGGTCCACGTCCTCCAGACCCAGATCGAGCAACCGCTCCTCGTCCTCGATCTCCTCGGGCAGGCTGGACTCGAGCTCGGCGCGCAGTCGGGGCGCGGCGATCGTGGCGGGTTTCCGGGGTGGCATGGCGTCAACCTAGCGGCGTCCACCGACAACATGCGGACGCCCACCACTCATCAACTGCCGCTCGCCGGCGCGACTCACGCTCAGCCGGCGGCTAGAGGTGGCCTTCGGCCGCAGTTGGTGAGTGGCTGACGTCCGCCTCAGGATCTGAGGTAGTGAGCGGCGGCGCCTACGAGTGCCGATCGCTCGGTGTCCTGCGTCGCGGAGGCGCGGAAGTCGAGGACTGATTCGACCAGGTCGAAGGCTCCGGAGATCGAGCCGCCGAGGACCGTCTGCGTTACGCCGAAGCGGTCCAGCCACGGGTGGAGGGCGGCGGCCAGGTCGGTGAAGCAGGCTGTCAGCACCTCGCGGGCGGCGGTGTCGCCGGTGCGGGCCCGGTCGGCGATCTCCTTGACGCCGGGGGCTTCCGTTCCGGTGCTCTCGGCGTACCGGCGGAGGATCGCGCGTGCGGAGATCGAGTCCTCCAGCGGCTTCCCGGCGTACGACGTCCTGTAGAGCTCACCGCCCGGCGGGACGGTGCCGCCGTCTCGGACCACGCGGCCGTCGGTGAGGAACGCCGTACCGATGCCGGTGCCGATCGTGACGCCGACGCAGCGTTCGACGCCGCGGACCTCGCCCGCGGTCCACTCGCCGACCGCGAACGCCTCCGCGTCGTTCATGAACAGCAACCGGTCGATGCCGAGTTCGCCGCTCAGTGCGGCGCCGAGATTGAACCCGTACAGCTGGTCGAACTTGCCCTGCCCGCGGTACCACGCGACCCCGGTGGCGAAGTCGAACGGACCGGGCAGGGCGACCGCCAGACCGTTTGCCAGCGGCAACTTCCGGGCCGTCTCCGCGAGCTGCTCGACCACCACCTCGGCGGCCTGCTGCGACTCGAGCTTCGCCCGGTCCACCTCGGTCACGTCCCACGTGCCGGGCGCCACCACGGCCGCCGTGACGTGGCTTCCCCCGATCTCCAGCACAGCTACGTCCATCCGGACATCATCGCAGGACGTCAGTACCGCTCCTGGAAGACCTGCTTGCCGGTGGCGTCGTACATGGTGATGTAGATCGGGTCGGAGTTTCCTTTCCGGATGTCGTCGGTATAGACGCGGTGTACCCAGTAGCCCCCCTTGATTGTGGCGTCGGCGCGCTGCAGGAGGCCGGTGAACGCGATCCGGGTGACTCCCTCCGGCACCCGGCCCGCGTAGCTGTACCGCACACCACTGCAGCTGGTCTGCACGTAGTTCCTCTCCACCGGTTCGTTGCCGCACCCCATGCTCCAGTAGCGCTGGATCTGGTACTCGCGCCTGACGATGCCGACGTTCAGCAGCACCGAGCCGAACCCACCCAGCGGTTGCTCCTGGATCGGCACCCCCGCCACGCAGTACGCGTACTGCGACCCGTCCGGCGACCGGCGGACCGTCATCGCGCCGTCGGCATCGGTCACCTCGACGACCTTGTAGGTCCAGCCGGCGACCACCTGCCGTCGCCAGGCGTCGTCGTTCACGGTGTGGAAGAAATCGTCGGATTTCGCGCACAGATCGGTGATCGCGGCGGGCTGGGCGACGGTCGCCGGCTGCGGGTCCGTGCGGGGGTCCGCGATCCGGCCCACCAGCAGTACGGCGACGACGGCGGTCGCGGTGCCGACGGCCGTGGCGGCGGTCAGCAGGGCGCGACGGCGCCGGATCCGGTGCCGGCCGGCCGCGACCAGTTCGGTCGCGTCGGGCGCGAACGACGTACCGCGCTCGGTGGCCGCGTCCATCAAGGTCTTCAGTTCGCCCGTCATCTGATCCCCACCAGGTCGGAGAGTTCGGCCAGGGACGGATGGGTGCGCAGCTTTTCCAGAGCGCGCAGTGTCTGGCTCTTCACGGTTCCGGGGCGGCAGTCGAGGGCGATCGCGGTCTCTTCGACGGACAGCTCGTCGAAGTACCGCAGTACGACGCACGCGCGCTGGCGGGGCGGTAGCTCGGCGAGGGCCTTGGTGATCACCATCCGGTTCTCGATCACGCCCAACACGTCGGCCTCGGCCTCGTTGGCGAAGTACTCGTCGCCGCCGACGACCTCTCCACTGGACTTCCGGCGGAGCGCGTCGAGGGTGGTGGAGACGACGACCTTCCGCGCGTACGCACCGACGGCGCCTTTGCGCTGGATCCGACCCCAGACCCGGTACAGCCGGATCAGAGCCTCCTGAGTCGCGTCCTCGGCCCGCCGCCAGTCCCCGCACAGAAGGTAGGCGGTCCGGCACAGAGAGTTGGCATGATGGGTCACGAACTCGACGTAGTCCTGCTCCGTCTCGGGTCTCACCCGCGGCCCTCCCCAGTCATGCCGAGTGAAACGTGGTGGGGTGCACAAATGGTTGCATGACTGCGGGACACTCTTTGCGTGACCGAGAGCCGTACGACGTCCGCGGTCGCGGCGCTGAGCGTCGCGGTGGCGGTGGTCGGTCACGCGCTCGTCGGGGGCGGCGGTGTGCCGGTAGGCGTCGTACCTCCGCTGGCTGCGTTGGCCGGGGTCTGCTGGCTGTTGGGTGAGTACCTGGCGGGGGAGCGGCTGCTGACCGCGCTCGTGCTGGCCGGGGTGCAGCTGTTCGTGCATGTCGCGTTGGACTCGATGACCATGCATCACGGGCATCACGGGATGTCGATCGCGAGCAGCCTGATGATGACGGCGACCCACCTCGGTGCGTTGCTGGCGGGCGTCCTCGCGATCGGCCAGGCGCACCGCTGGGTCTATCGGGTACGGCGGGTGTTCGCGCGACTGCTCCCGAAGTTGCCGGTACTGCGTCCGCTGCTGCTCGTCCCCGCAGCGCTTGGACTCTTCACGTCGTGGACCCCGACCGGATCCCGGCTCGGCACAAACGTCTCCGGGCGCGGGCCTCCCGGCGTACGAGTAACTGCAACTTTCTGAGCCGGCCGATCGTGCCGGACTACTCGTATGCCTTGAAAGGTTCTCTCATGCCCAAGAGATTCGTCCTGCGCGCCGGCGCGATCGTCGCGGCCTCCGCGCTCGTCGCGATCGGCGCCGCGAGCTCGGCGTCGGCGCACGTGACGGTGTCGTCGCCGGACGCCAAGCCCGGCGGGTACGCCAAGCTGGTGTTCCGGGTGCCGACCGAGTCGGACAACACCAGCACCACGAAGCTCGTCGTCTCGTTGCCCAAGGACCATCCGTTCGCGCACGTGGGGGCGCAGGTGAAGGACGGATGGAAGGTGGAGAAGAAGGAAGAGCAGCTTCCGGCCGCGGTGAATGTCGATGACGTCACGCTGACCAAGGCGATCACCACGATCACCTGGACCGCGACCGCGGCCGGGATCCCGCCGAACGACTTCGACGAGTTCTCGCTGTCGGTCGGGAAGCTGCCCGAAGGCGTGGATGCGTTGAGTTTCCCGACGGATCAGACGTACAGCGACGGTGCGGTGGTGAAGTGGGCCGACGCCGCGAAGGACGGCGCTGAGGCCGAACGCCCGGCGCCGACATTGAAGCTGGCGGCGGCGGTCACGCCTGTTGCAGCGTCCGCGGATTCCTCTGACACGTTGGCGCGGTGGCTCGGCGGCGGCGGTTTGCTGGTCGGGTTGCTCGGGCTGGCGTTCGGGCTGCGGCCGCGTGGCGCTGTGGCTGTTCATGTGGAGAAGCAGTAGCCGTGCGCCGATTGATCGCTGTCCTGGTCGCGTCGCTGTTCACGCTGGTGGTTTCCGCCGGCGTGGCGGCGGCGCACGCCAAGCTCGAGTCGATGACGCCGACCGACGGTTCGTCGATGGCCGCGCCGCCGACCAAGGTCGTCCTGACCTTCAACGAGCCGGTCGGGTCCAACGGGACGCAGGTGCAGGTGAAGGCGCCGAGCGGTACGAACGTCGCGAACGGTGACGTCCAGGTGGTCGACAACACGGTCACCCAGCCGGTCGGCGCGATGATCGAGGCCGGCAAGTACACCGTCGAGGCCCGCGTGGTCTCGGCCGACGGCCACCCGATCACGGTCAGCGGCTCCTTCACCGTCACCCACGCGGGCCACCCCGCCACCCAACCGGCGGACGCTCCGGCTCAGTCCGGGGGCAACTCCAACATGGTGACGATCGTCGCGATGTGCCTGGTGATGCTCGTGGTCGTGGCGTTGGCCGTGGTGATCGTCCGGCGCCGTCCGGCCTCATGACACGCGCCTCATGAGACGTGTTCTGGGGATAGTTGCTACCGGCATCGTTGTGATGGTGGTCGCGCTGCTCGCCGCCGGCGGTGCGCCGAAGCGGGCGGCGGACGGCCTGCTCGGTGCCGGAATGGCTGTTTCCTGGGCAGTTCCGGTACTGCGGTTTGTCGCGGACGCGGCCGCGGTGGCAACCGCTGGAGCCGTGGTGGCGGTCGCACTGTTCCTGCCGGCGAAGGACGGAATGCTCGGAAACAAGGCGATCCGCGCCTGTCAGGATGCCGCGCTGGCCGCCGGGATCTGGGCGGTCGCGAGCATCGGCGGCCTGATCGCGACCGCCACCGTGATCCTCGGCATCCCGTTGTCCCATCTCGCCGAGCACGCCGAACCGGCCGGCCAACTGAGCCAGGTCCGCGCGCTGGCAGTCGCCGTCGTGCTGACCGCCGTACTCGCCGTGATCCTCAGCGGCACCAGGACATTGCGCACCGCCCGCCTGGCCGCCGTACTCACGATCGCCGCCCTCACCGGCCCCTTGCTGACCGGCCACGGCGCGATCGACCGGACCAGCCTGTGGTCCGTTCTCGCCACCTCATCACTTGTTGTGCACGTCGTCGCCGCGACCGCGTGGATCGGCGGGCTGGGTGCAGTACTGCGCTACACCCGCTCCCGCGAGGCCGTCGAACTGTTCAGCACGCTCGCGTTCGTGTGCGCCGTGACGATGGGCATCACCGGACTCCTCACCGCCGAGATCCACCTCGACGGCCGCCAGGGCGGCTGGGGGCTGATCACGCAATGGGTGACTACCGGGTACGGCGTACTCGTACTCGGGAAAACGCTTGCGGTCGCGACTCTGGTGTTCGTCGGGTGGCTGCATCGGCGGACCACGATCCCGCGGCTGGCGACCGGCGACCCTGCCGCGTTCCGGCAGCTAGCAGTGCTAGAACTCGCGGTGATGGCCGGCACCGTCGGCCTCGCGGTTGCCCTGTCGCGCACCCCTTGACGTGACTCGGTGACATGTCAACGTTCGTCCGTACAATGGGTGGATGAAGGAACCGGAGTGGCTCGGGGCGCAGGAGGCGGCGCTCTGGCAGTCGTACCGCGACACGCATCGCGAACTGATGCGGGCGCTCGAGGCGCGGATGATCACGAACTCGGGTCTGTCCGGCGCCGACTACGCCCTGCTGCACCCGCTCTCCGAGGCCGAGGACGGCCTGCTCCGCACCCGTGACCTCGGCCGCTCGGTCGGCTGGGAACGCAGCCGCCTGTCGCACCAGGTCAGCCGGATGGAGAAGCGCGGCCTGGTCACCCGCGAGGAATGCACTTCCGACGCCCGCGGCTCGATGGTTCGCCTCACCGCACTCGGCCGGAAAGCGATCGATTCCGCCGCCCCCGACCACGTCGCCGCTGTCCGCAGCTACTTCTTCGACCACCTGACCGCGGACGAGCAGGCCCAGCTCACCACCCTCCTCAACCGCATCGCCGCCAACCTCCCCACCACCTGCGCCACCCCGGACTGCGACGAGTAGTTCCCCCACCCGCCCGCCGCACCACCCCGGCGGTCGTCCACCTCCCCAGTAACTCGCCGCACCATCCCGGCGGGCACCCGCCCTCCCCGCCACCAACCTGATCATCCAGGCGGCAACCCAACACCCGCACATCCAGCGGATATCCCCTGGTGTTGTGGGTTATCCCTTCGTATACCAACCGAGAAGGCACAACGCGGTCGGATATCCCCGCGTGTGTGCCCTGCGATGAAGGAAGCCTCGACGGGCCAGGTGCGGTGGCGGGGGTGCGGTGTGGCCGTGACACGCCGTTACGGCGGGCGGGCAGGGGAGCGCTGCGGAAAGAATGATCGCGTCGGGTTCGGATGCGCGCTGGATTTGACAACCGTTTTCACTAAGGTGAGGATGTGGCGCGTGTCCGAGGCGTTGGGTAGGCGTGGGTTCTTGGGGCTGGCAGGGGTTGCCGGGCTGGCGGCGATCACCGGATGTGGGGCGGACGGCGGGGGAGCCGCGCAACCCACGCAGGGCGGGCGGTTGCGTGCCGTGTACGCCGGCGGCGGGGCGAAGGAGGTGCTCGACCCGCACGTGCAGAGCCTGTTCGTGGACATCGCGCGGCACAAGGCGATCTACGAGAAACTGGTGGAGCTCGGCCCGGATCTGAAGCCCGTTCCGCGGCTCGCGTCGAAATGGGAACACGACGGTACGGCGACCACCTGGCGGTTCAGCCTGCGCGACGCGACCTTCCACGACGGCGCGAAACTGGTCGCCGAGGATGTGCTGTACAGCATCGCCCGGATCGTGGATCCCGCCGTACCGGAGCGGGTCGCGCAGTCGTCGCTCGCGACGCTGGATCTCAAGCACAGCAAGGCGATCGGCCCCGCGACGGTCGAGCTGGTGCTGACCCAGCCGAACGCGGAATTCCCCGCGCTGCTCGCCGGAATCGGCACGCAGATCGTGCGGAACGGGTTCAAGGATCCGGCCAAACCCGTCGGCACCGGCGCGTTCCGGTACGTGTCGTTCGAGGCCGGCCGTTCGATGGTCGCTTCGCGGTACGACGACTACTGGGACGGGCCCGCGCGGATCGAGGAATTGCACGTTCTGTCGGCCGATTCCGAGGCGCGCGCGAACGCCGTACAAGGTGGTCAGGCGGAGTACGCCAACGACATGACCGCGACGTTCGCGCGGACCGCGGAGGCCGGAAAGACGGTGCGGATCGTGGCGGCGAAGGCCAGCACGATGCAGGCGTTCGTGATGAAGGTCGACCGGCCGCCGTTCGACAATCCCGACGTACGGCTCGCGTTCAAGCTGGTGGCGGACCGGCAGCGGCTGGTGGACGTCGTACTCGCCGGGCGGGGTGAGGTGGGGAACGACCTGTTCGGCAAGGGGTATCAGTACTATCCGGCCGATCTGCCGGCCCGGGAGCGTGACGTCGACCAGGCGCGGAGCCTGCTGAAGAAGGCCGGGCTGGCCGGCAAGGAGGTGGAGATCTTCACCGCGGACGCGTCGGCCGGTTTCGTCGAGGCGGCGACGCTGTTCGCAGAGCAGGTCGCCGAGGCCGGGGTTCGGTTGAAGGTGACGACCGCGAGCCCGCAGACCTACGCGAAGGACCTGTTGACGAAAGGGGCTATCGGCAACCATCGGTCGGGGGCGATGCCGATTCCGCAATACGTCACCGATCGGTTGCTGTCGCATTCGCCGTTCAACGTGACGCACTGGCGGCGGCCGGCGTTCGATACCGCGTTCGCGGCGGCGCGGGCGGTGACGTCCGAGGAGGAGCGGTCCGCGAAGTACGGCGTACTGCAGAGGACCGTTCGGGACGAGGGCGGGATCCTCGCGTGGGGGCTGCCGGACTACCTGATCGCGGTTTCGTCGAAGGTGCAGGGAGTACAGGCGGTGCCGCCGAACACGTTGGACCAGGGCCGGTTCGACAAGGTGTGGCTGGCCTGAATGCGGTCGTACGCCGCCCAACGGGCGGGGCTCGCGATCGTCCAACTGGCTGTGCTCTCGGTGCTCGTATTCGTCCTGACGTCGTTGCTGCCCGGGGACGCGGCAGACCTGCGGTTCACAGAGACGTTGACGCCGTCGCAGGTCGCTGCGCTTCGGAGTGAGCTCGGCCTCGACCAGCCTCCTGTCGAACGGTTCGTGCACTGGTTGGGCAACGTGTTGACAGGCGATCTGGGTACGTCGTTGATCAGCGGGGGACCCGTCGTCGACATCGTGCGGCACTCGATCGGCGCGACGCTCGTACTCACGCTAGCGACGCTAGCGATCGTCGTACCGCTGGCCGTTGCCCTCGGCATCGTGATGGGGACCCGTGAGAACGGGCGCGTCGACCGTACGATCACGTCGATCACGCTGGCGCTGTCCGCGATCCCGGACTTCGTGATCGCGGTGGTCCTGGTTGCGGTGTTCTCGCTGAAACTCGGCTGGTTGCCCGCGACGTGGCTGGGCGGAAACCTCGTTTCCTCACCGACCCTGTTGATCCTCCCGATCGCTGTACTCTTCGGCCGGACCGTCTGCCTGCTGTCGCGTCAAGTTCGGGCCGGGACGGTTGCTGCGCTGAACGCCGAGTACGTGACGCAGGCCCGTCGGCTCGGCGTCCCACGACGGCAACTCCTGCTCCGCCACGTCCTCCCGAACGCGGCGGTTCCCGGAGTACAGGAATTGGCCCGTACTGGCGACACGCTTCTGGGTGGTGTCCTGGTCGTTGAAGCCATCTTCGCCATTCCCGGCTTCGCGACCGCGCTCGTGGACGGCGTGGAGACCCGCGACATCCCCACGGTTCAAGGCCTCACGCTTGTCCTGGCCGTCGCCGCCCTCCTCATCAACCTCGGGGCCGACCTCGTCTGCAACCGGCTGGTTCCGCGATCGGAAGTCCTCCGATGAACCCGCGCGAAGGCGGCGACCCCGCGGCGGGTGGCTCGCGGGTAGGTGGGGTGGCAGCCGTGGCGCTGGTTGCGGTGCCGCTCGTCGTCGCCGTGGTCGGCCCGTTCCTGCCGTACGACGCTCGGCCGGGCCTGCCCTACTCGTCCGAAGGCGTGTTGGGGACGGATGGGTTGGGCCGGGATGTTCTGGGGCTCTTGCTGGTAGGTGGGCGGACGGCGCTCGGGATGGCGATCGGGGCGGTGGTGATCGCGTATCTGGTGGGCGGACTGATCGGGCTGACGGGCGCGTCGACCCGGCATCGATGGCTGGACGAAGGCATGATGCGACCGCTCGACGTACTGCTGCCGCTCCCGTCCCTCCTCGTGATCAGCGTGGTCGCCGTCGGCTGGCGCGCATCCGCGGCGGCAATCACGGTCGCCGTCGCGATGGTGAACGTCCCGACCGTCGCACGACTCGTGCGAGCGGCCGCCCTGGACGCGGCGAGTGGACCGGTCGTCGAGGCGCTCCGGATGCAGCGGGAGTCGTGGTTCACGATCCAGCTCGGGTACGTCGGACGCTCGGTCCTCGGCCCGGTCGCAGCGGATCTCGGCACCCGGATCACGCTCGCGGTGTTCCTCGTCGCCTCCGTCAACTTCCTCGGACTCGGCCTGAGCCCGACCGCGCCGGACTGGGCAGTCAGCGTGTCCCGCAACCGCGAAGGCCTCCTCCTCCAACCGTGGTCGGTGCTAGCTCCCGCACTCCTCCTCGTGTCATTCACCCTGGGCTTCAACCTCCTGGCCGACCGCCTTGTACACCACTCCCGCCGCCTCGCGACGAGCGCAAGATGAGGCGCGACGACGACCCGGCAGCGGGTGGGCCGACGACGGCTCAGCCGCCTGCGCCGGGTGCAGCGGAGGTGGTCGTGCGGGTGGCTGGGCTGTCTGCGACCGCTCGGGACGCGGTGCTCGTCGACAACGTATCTTTCGAGGTTGTCGCGGGGGAGGTGACTGCTCTGGTCGGCGCGTCCGGGTCGGGGAAGACGACGTCGGCGCTAGCACTGCTAGGAGAACACGGTGACGGCGTACAGCTCGCCGGACACGTCGAGGTCGCCGGCCAACTGGTTGTCGACGGCAACGGTGTGACGGCGGCCGCGCCGACTGTCCGCGGCCGCATCGTCGCCTACATGCCGCAGCATCCCGGCAGCGCGCTGAATCCGGCCAGGCGCATCGGCACGACGCTGCAGGAGCTGGCGAAGCTGCACAACGGAGATTCCCGCGAGGCGGTCCGCGCAGCCCAACTACCCGGGGATCGCGCAACCCTCAAACGTTTTCCGCATCAGTTCTCCGGTGGCCAGCGGCAACGAGTGGTGCTCGCGCAGGCGCTCACCTGCCGCCCGAAGGTCCTCGTACTCGACGAGCCGAGCACCGGCCTCGACTCGATCACCCGGCTGCAACTCGTCCACGAGCTCCGGGAGCTCGCCGCCACCGGTCTCGGCATCTTGCTGCTCAGTCACGATCTCGACCTGGTCCGCGCGCTCGCGTCCCGCGTCGTCGTCCTCGATGCCGGTCAGGCGATCGCCACCGACGTACTCCCGCCCGCGCCTGACCTGAAGATCGTGGGAACCTCCGCCGCCGGACAACCGTTGCTAACGGCAATGAATCTGTCAGCCTCGGTGCGTCCTCGCGGCCGCGCTGTCGTCCTGCACGAGGCCGACCTCGCTGTCCGCGCAGGCACCTGCCTCGGGGTCGTCGGCCGCTCCGGCAGCGGCAAGACCACGCTGGCCCGCTGCCTGGCCGGCCTGCACGAGCGCTACACGGGCACCATCCTGCTCGACGACAAACCGCTCCCGGTGCTCCGTAAGCGCACCCGCGACCAGCACCGCCGCGTCCAGTACGTCTGGCAGGAGGTCCGCGGCTCCTTCGACGAACGCCGTCCCGTCGACCAGCAGGTCGCACGTACGGCGCAGCGCCTCCGCGGACTCGCATCAGATCAGGCCCACGCCGAAGCCGTCGCCACGCTCGCGCGTCTCGGCGTCGCCGCGATCACGGCCGCTCGTCCACCCAGCCGCTTGTCCGGCGGCGAGCTGCAACGCTCCGCGCTCGCGCGAGCAGTGCTAGCGAATCCCGACGTACTGATCTGTGACGAGATCACCACCGCCCTCGACGACCACGGTACGGCGCTCGTCCTCGACCTCCTGGCCGAACTCAAGGACCGCGGTACGGCGCTGATCTGGATCGGTCACGACCTGCGCCTGGTCGCGGCCGTCGCGGACCGGGTCCTGGTCCTCGACGCCGGCCGGGTGGTCGAACAGGGCCCGCCCGCGACGATCACGACCGCCCCGCACCACGAGCTGACCAAGCGGCTGGTCGCGGCCGCCCGGATCGGCGACCCCGAATCTCCGCCCGCAAAGACCCCGCCCGCAATGACTCCGCCTGTAGTGACTCCGCCTGTGCTGACAACCGACCCAAGGAGCGAACCGCGCCGATGACGCGACTGCACGACCACCTGGCGGAGGCCATCAAGGACCCGGACCCGATCCGGGTCAGTTCCGGCACCGGCGACGATCTGATCTGCCTGCGGTTCGAGACCATGAAGGTGTACTCCGCGCTCGGCGCCGTCCGCCGGCTCCTGGAGACCGGGCAGGTCCGGCCCGGTGACACGCTGATCGACAGCTCGAGCGGGATCTACGCGCACGCCCTCGCGCTCGCCTGCCACCGGTATGGGATGCGGTGCCACATCGTCGGCTCGACCACGGTCGACCGGACGCTGAGGATCCAGCTCGAGATCCTCGGCGCGACCGTCGAGCAGGTGCCGTCGTCGAACAACCTGCAGCTCGACCAGAACCTCCGGGTCCGCCGGATCGGCGAGATCCTCCGCGACAACCCGACGTACCACTGGATGCAGCAGTACCACGACGACATCCACTATCTCGGGTACCGCGCGGTCGCGGATCTCGTGGCGGAGCTGGTGCCGGCTGGTCCGCTGTGTCTGGTCGGCGGCGTCGGTACGGGCGCTTCGACCGGGGCGATCGCGGCGTACCTGCGGGAGCGCGGCCGGGACGTGAATCTGGTCGGCGTGCAGCCGTTTGGGAGTATCACGTTCGGGGCCGGGCATACGCAGGATCCGGAAATGATCATCGCGGGGATCGGCAGCTCGATCGAGTTCCGGAACGTGCGGCACGAGCTGTACGACCGGTTGCACTGGGTCTCGTTCGACTATGCGATGTCGGCGGCGGTGGATCTGCTCCGCACGTCCGGCGTTTTCGCGGGGCTGTCCGCCGGGGCGGCGTACCTGACGGCGTTGTGGGAACACCACTGCGACCGCGGGCGGAAACACGTTTTCCTGGCCGCGGACACCGGGACGCGGTACGTCGAGTCCGCGTTCGCCCGGCATGCCGAGGCGCGGCCGATGGCGTCGATGCGACCGCGGGAGATCGACTCGCTGGACGAGCTCGCGGTGCCGTGGTCGGCGATGTCGTGGGACCGGAGGGAATCCGCGCAGGCCCGGCGCGAAGAGTTTCCATCTGCGACTCCGTCGCATTAATGTGTCCCTGCGAGCGGGCACCGCTCCGCCCGAACCGCCCTGCAGTACAACCCAGAAAGGCTGACCGATCTCCATGACCGTCAACGTGGCTGATCTGACCGCAGACGTACTCGCCGGAAAACGTGGTCCGTCGCCGGCGGACCACGACATCACCAGTGCGTTCTGGCTGCACCACACGACGCGCCTACCCGGCGCCGACGTCACGTACCGGAACTATTACGTGCTGTTGCGAGTAGGAGAGGTGTTCGGCGCCTCCTCCTTCGAGGCGGGCGCGCTCGACCCGGCGTACTGCGCCGACACCTCCGGCCGCACGCTCGCCGACGTACTCTCCTCCAACGACCCGCTGCCCGTCCGGATCGCCGCACTCGACGCGTACCTGGCCGCGGTCGAGCCGCACCCTTCCTCGCCGTACGCCGAGGAAGTCGTCCTTCCCGCCGGTACGCCGGACGTTCGCGCCCGTGCCCGTGACGCAGCGGTCGCCGGACTGCTCGATGTTGCCGACGGCACCAAAGTCGCCCTGATCGGTGTCGTGAACCCACTCGTCGACGCGATCACGGACCGCGGCGGAATCTGTCTCCCGTGCGACTTCAACCTCCGCGAGACCGCCTCCGGTCTGCCCGTGTCCCGCAACATGACCGAGGTGATCGACGCCGCCGACGCGGTTGTCGCCACCGGTATGACATTGTCCAACGGAAGCTTCGACGTACTCCTCGATCGTTGCCGTGAGCAATCGAAACCACTCGCTATCTACGCCCAGACCGGCAGTGCCGTGGCCCGTGCATTCCTCGGCGCCGGCGTTACCGCGCTGTCCGCGGAACCGTTTCCCTTTTCCCAGTTCAGCTCCCGCCCGAGCAGCCTCTATCGCTACAGGACGGATACATGACCACGCAGCAGAACCTCACCGCACCCGCGGCCGCAGTGCCGGGCGATCTTCGGATGGCCCGGCGGCTGTGGCCGTTCCTGCTGGCGTCGACCGTGAGCCTGATCCCGTTCACGGTGTTCGGGATGTACCTGGTGCCGATCTCCGAGGCCGCCGGCGGGAGCGTCGCGGAGATCGGTGGCCTGCGAGGGCTCGGGGGGCTAGCAGCGCTAGCGGTTGGTGTGGTGCTGGCGCCGCTGATGGACCGGGCACCGCGGGAGCTGGTCGCTGCGGGCGGGCTAGCACTGCTAGCAATCTCGGCGGCGTTGGGGGCCGTGGGCAACGTGCTTGCGCTGGCTGCCTTCTGTCTGCTGATCGGGGCGTCGACGTCGATCCTGGCGCCGTCGATCGGGGCCGCGGCGGCAGACCGGTTCAGGTCGCCGGCAGCGGCGGGACGCGCGGCGACGCTGGTGTCCGCGACGACGTCGGCGATGGCGATGCTGGCGGCTCCGGTGCTCGCCGGGCCGGGACTGATCTGGGGCTGGCGGGGCAACCTGCTGGCGGCGTCGGCGATATCGCTCGCCCTGGCAGCGGCCTTCTTCTGGCGCGGGCGCGGGCGGAAAGCGCCGATCACCAGCAGGGAGCGGATGAGCTACCTGGCGACGTACCGCGCGCTGGCTCGGATCCGCGGCGCGCTGCCGCTGCTGGCTGTCGCGATGCTGCGGACTGCCGCCTTCATGGGCTACCTCGCTTACCTCGCGGCGTTTTACGACGAGAAGTTCGACCTCGCACCGGGCTGGTTCGCGCTGGTCTGGTCGCTCAGCGGCGCGTCGTTCTTCCTCGGCAACCTGCTCTCCGGCCGGTACCTCGCGGCCGATCGTTCGTGGGTCACTCCCGAACGGCTGCTCGTCGGCGGCATCACCGTTGCCCTGCTTGCGGTCTCCACGATCTACTTCTCGCCGACGCTTCCGCTCACGCTGCTCCTCACCGCGCTGATGGGCGCCAGCCACGCAACGGTCGCGGCTTGTGTCACCACCTCGCTGGTCCGTCGCAGCGGTGATCTCCGGGGTTCCGCGCTCAGTGTCAACGCGGCCGGCATGAGCCTTGGCACGTTCCTCGGCGCCGCAGTCGGCGGCCTCGGCCTAGGCCTCGGGGGCTACCCCGGTACGGCGATCACGTTCGCCGCGATCACCCTCGCCGCACTCCTCCTCGCCCTCCGCATCCGCCGCGCACCTCAGCATCTTTGAGCACTCATCAACCGTTTAGGCGGCCCGAAAGTGGTTGGTGGGTGCTCAAAGAGGAGGTGCAGTAAGGGTCGGTTCCGGGACTGATCGGGGTCCTCACCGAGCCTGCGACGATATATCGTTCCGTCTTATGGAGAACCTGCCCGACCGCCCGCATCCGCACGCGCATCTGCGGGCGTCCGACATCGATCGTGACCAGGTGGTCGACGTACTGCGGGACGCCCTGATGTCGGGCCGGTTGACGCAGGAGGAGCACGCCGAGCGCCTCGAGCAGACCCTGGAGGCGAAGACCCTCGGCGAGCTCGAACCGATCACCCGCGACCTCGTCGTACCGGGTCAGCCGACGCCCGTGGCACAGTCGGCCGCGGCCGCGTCGACCAGCCTGGTGCCGATCGAGGAGCCGGCCGACCCGGAGCACAGCTTCGACACGATGGTCGCGATCTTCGGCGGCGGCGAGCGGAAGGGGCGCTGGCGGGTGAAGCGCCGTACCAACGCGTTCGCGGTGTTCGGCGGGCACGACCTCGACATGACCAACGCGGTCTTCGAGGGCCGCGAGGTGACGATCTGGGCGTTCGCGGTGTTCGGCGGCATCGACATCACCGTCCCGGAAGGCGTGACCGTGCGCAACGAGGGCGTCGGCATCTTCGGCGGCTTCGGCGCCCGCGGCAGCGACGACCCGGACCCGAACGCACCCGTCGTCGTGATCAAGGGCCTGGCCCTGTTCGGCGGCGTCGGCGGCCAGTCCTCAGCCAAACGCCACGGCAAAAAACTCAAAGGCAAAGGCCACCACGAACTCCACTAGCCAACCCCACCACCCAGCCACATCTCCCCGGCTCTCCAGTCCGCGGAATGGGCGATGGTGACTGCATCCGGGGACTTGAGACAGGCCGTGGAATGCTGGAACCCGTAATTTCCTGTCTCCGCCCACCAGTGCCTGTCTCCAGACATCAGTTCCTACGGTCTCCGCCGTCGCCTCGCACCCGCCACGATCCACCCGCTGAGACGCAGACAGGCAATGCCCCCACGGATCTCGCAAGAGAGCGGTTATCCGGCTCTTCTGACTGATCCGTGGGTCAGTTTCGGCCGGGGAGGGGTGGGCGGTAGCCGCCGAGGGTGAGCATGGCCAGGGCGATGAGGGCG